>QMNP01000169.1 GCA_003647825.1 Candidatus Cloacimonadota bacterium | reverse complement strand
TGCTAAATTAATTGCCTGTTGTGGATTCAGCAAAAACAGTGCTGTAGAATAAGCATCTGCCAGAACAGCCTGCTTTGAGATCACAGTTACAGATACTGCTGTATCTGCAGGATAGCCAGTTTTAGGATTTAATATGTGATGATAACGGATTCCATCTTTTATAAAGAAACGTTCATAGTCTCCAGATGTAACTACAGAAAAATTAGTTACACTCAATGTTCCACTCAATTCGCCACGCTCTGATCGCGGGTGCTGAATTCCAATTTTCAAGGGTTTCTTCTGACCGAAAATCCTAATATCTCCACCTGCATTTACGAAGCCGGATTCAATTCCATTTAGCTTTAAAAAATCAACTGCCTTATCGATAATATAACCTTTGGCAAGACTGCCAAGATTTAATTTCATACCCGCAGGTTTCCGAACAATTTCATCTGTAAATTCAAGTCGATCAAATCCAACCATTTCTATCGATTCTAATATTTTATCTTCTGAGGGAATCACTTCATTTTCAAAATCCCACAGATCAGCTAAACGACCTATTGTTATATCATACAACGAATCTGATTCGGAATATAGCTTACTGCTAATAGCAAAAATATCTTTTAAATCTTCATCTAACTTCAAAGACTCAATTTCATCCGCATTGAATTTTGAAATTTCACTGGCGGTTTGATAGCAAGATAGTTTATTTTCCAATTCTCGCATCAGATCAAAAGTGTTACTTACAACTTTTTCAGCATCTTTGCTCTTTATCTCCACCTTGATATTTACAATTGTATCCATCAGAAATTCGGTTTCATTATAGTCATAAGTCTTATTATAATAGGAATATGCCGCATAGGCAATTACTATAATTAGAATAACGAAATTTATAATATCTTTTTTTTTCATAAATTAACTCTAAAAGACATAAATAATTATGACTTAATATTGTCAATATGTTCAAAAGCTACAAATTTAAGAATCAAACTTGAAATTATTGAAAGGTTTGTGTTTAGTTTTCTGCTACGACAATAAAGAATTTCTTATTTCCAGACATCGAAATGGTTGCTTCTCCAAGATTTTGAACAGAAGTTTCAAATATCCAACTTTCATCTGGAAAGTCAATATCCGGATCATCATTACTATAAATTTTGTAGGTATAACCCTCATTCAACCAGGCTAATTTTACTTGGTTGGGATCAGGTAATATTTCTATTTCTACATTTACTGGTTTAGTGGGTTTGGTCTCGATGTCTACTTCAAATCTTGGTTCAAGCTTGAATTGTTCATAGGAATAATCGATAATACCAACGATATTATATTCTTCATTCAGCGTTGGAGAATATGAAAAGATCAGATCATCAACAACCAGTTCGTTTGTTCCATCAGCTACCAGCCATTCGCCATAACCCAGATCTATATTCGTGCAGGTGGATTCTAAAACTTTAATTAACACACCTTCATATTTTTCATGATTTGCAGAAAGACATGTAATTATTTCCGCAGCAGGAAGTTCAGAATCAGTGTTCTCAACAGAAAACTCTGTAATATCCTTTATTTCTGTTTTAGCATTATATTCAAAGACCAAACCAGTTATGTGAAGACTATCTCTTAGCATTGGATTATTAATCGTATCATAAACAAAAATTCCATTCCAAGGACCACTTCCATTCTGTATAAAATATCCATAAGTTGATACTGCCGTAACAACACCAAAGGTTGATGCATTTTGACCTGCAAGAGGTGAATCGCCTTCTTCTCCATTTGCTGTTGTTTGAATCTCCGAAATCAAGTATCTACCTGAAATTTGGAAGAAATCGTCGCTTTCATCCAAAATTGTAGATTCATCCGAGTCGGATATTTTAATTTTATAATCTGCTGCTAATGGAAAATCTACCGGTATCTGCCATTCCCATGCTCCATCATTTTCAGTTGATTCAATTAAAGTAGTATAGCTTTCCTCAGCATCTTTATACAATTCGATCTTAACATTCAACCCGATATCGCTGGAAGTCCAGGTGATATTTTGTAAAGAACCCCGTTCCCAATTCTCTCCACCATTTGGTGAAGTTATTGAGATTGTAGGGTTTATGGCAGTATGACTTCCTAAGTACGCGAACGTGTCACTGGGATAATTGTCCCATTCTCCATTCGAGCGTGGATCTTGCGGACCGCTTTGCGGAGATGTAACAGTTGATTTTCGCACGAACGTTACATTTTCTCCAAAAGTAATATCTCCCGGAACACCTATTCTATCTATTTCTACGTTATTTTTCAGAAGTCGCACCTGATCATCTCCATTGAAATTAATAACAACATTATTTGTAGCATCTGCAATACTCAAAATTGTAGGATCAGCTCCGGAATTTGCCAGAACGAAAACATCTCCAGAATTTAAACTTCCGCTATAATTGTAAGAATTTGTAAAATTTCCGTCACCGTTCACATCTTTCTGAAGTGAATAATACCCAAGATTAACTGTAGTTCCAGTTCCATTATAAATTTCAATTGCCTTGTTATAACTGCTACCCTCAATATATTCAGAAATGATCAATTCACCTGAAGGCTGAGCTCCACCAATGCTTATAAAATCTGCGCAAACTGGTAAATGGTCGGAAGCATAATAAAGAGCATCAGCAATATTGGCAGGAACTGCTGAATTTGTTCCATTATTGATTGATTGATTAAAATGATCACCATCATTTCCAAAGGAGATGAAGCTTTCCGGGATGTATTCAATTCCAGAAGAATTATTCATTCCATAATTGGCAAAAATAAAATCAAATTTGTCATCCAGGCCCCCGGTGGATCCACCCCCAAAGCTTTCTACACGTGTGGATTGCGTATGTACATCAGAATAGCTTGAACCATTGTGCCAATTGCCAACTTCTGTACAAATATCTTCAGATATTAACGGAGTAGTAACAGTAAGATTTTCATATGCCGGCTCACCGCTGGAATAAAAATTCATATCACCAACAATTAAATATTCAGTTCCTACAGGTAGAGTATCCAGATGATCTCTAAGCTCCAGCACTTCCTGAAGTCTCAGCTGTTCGTTTGTACTTCCATCAGATGCTTTCAAATGACAGCTGTAAATCCTCAATTCATTATTATCTACCGAAAGTACATATTCTGAAATATCCCGTAATGCAGTAGATATCTGAGTTTGAGATACAAACGAGAATTTTGCGGTTTTAAAGAAAAGCATATTATCTGTATCTGATCCATTTATAAAATCAGATGAAGAATATTCGCTATTTATTTGATTAAAAGTATTAAGAAGCAGACTAGCTCCAGATTGATCGATTATCTCCTGCATAACTATGATATCAGGATCATTGAATTCTATAGTATCTTTAAAGTAGGAAGTTCTATCGGTGCTTGTTCCGTCAAAATTAAGAGCATTATAACTCATTACTCTAAAGTTTGTATCCGCCACCAACGTTGCTGCAATCAAACTTATTATTAATATGATTATTCTCATTTTATTCCTTATTCCGCTGTAATTCGGAAAAATTTTCTTTCATTTGTTACAGGTCCGATCCAGGATGAGCCGCTAAATATCCCGCTGTTATCTATATCAAAATCAGAGATCGGATTAATAGATGAATAAACAATATATTCAGAAGCTCTTGGTACCGGATCCCAATTGAGAGTTATACTGTTTCCATCCAAAATCAATGTTATGTTCCGGGGAGTTTCTAATTGAATATCCATATTATGCCATCCAATAAAATCAAAATTATCCAAATCATAAACTATCCATTCAGAATCTTCCGGATCTGTTCCAGCCGATACTGACCAGTTCAGATTTCCTGAACCAATTGAAGCTTTTCGAATAATCGTTTTATTCTGGGAAGCTACATCAATGCCCGATATTGCCCAACCGCTGCCTGGGTCGTAACCAATTTCACCAACAATATCAATCAAGAGATCATTTCTAAACAGGGCAACAGCGTCGTTCCCATTAAATAACAAACCACCAAAAGTGATATCTGCTTGCGCTAAGATATTTTCTACAGCGTCGGGATGAGCGATCATGATCAAATCCTCTGAAGCAATTAATCCAGAAAAATCATAAGAATTATTTGGTGTTTGATTTCCGTTATAATATAATTCCAGTCTATATCCGCTGAGATCTACTGCTGCTCCTGTTCCATTATAGATCTCCAGATATTTATTGTATCCGCTTCCTTCGCAATATTCCGAGAAAAAAAGATCCGATTGATCAGATGTATGGACTATAGTGAAATCCAAATCACTTTCATCATATAGATTGGGATCATCAACATCTGAGATCCTTAATTTATAATTTTCAGATGGAATTATATCATCTGCAATAGTCCATTCCCAGCTGCCATCATTTTCTGTTGCATTTTGCAGAATTGAATTAATTCCATTATCTGTGTTCAATAATTCAATTTTAATTTCATTATATAAAAAATGTGTGAACCAGGTTACAGTATAAGATAAATTTGAACCAAGAACTATAGTTTCATTGGGAAAGGTAACTGTTATAGAAGGCTCTTCATTCCAGATCAGATCAATATATTCGGGATGATCGATAAAAGGATTACGATTTGTCTGATAATTATAAACCGCATCATTCCGAGTTAGCTCTTTATTGCTGACAGGATCGGAGTAATTCCATTCCAGCAATGTTTCCAGCATATCTACGTTTCCAAAAGAAAGATTCGTTTCATATCGTACAACGAAATACAAAAGTGCTCGTGCCACATCACCTTTATGATCATCAGCAGGTTCAAAAACTGCTTCCAATTCTGCATTAGTACCGAGATAACTAAC
>QMNP01000168.1 GCA_003647825.1 Candidatus Cloacimonadota bacterium | reverse complement strand
GATTATTGTTTGAAAACAGAAATAAATATGGGCCGGATCCGTCATGAAAAATGGGGTCCAAGAATTATCGATATCGATATGTTATTTTACAGCAATGAAATTATTGAAGACGAAGACTTGATAATTCCGCATCCGGGAATAGCCCAACGCGAATTTGTCTTAAGATCACTTATTGAACTTTGTCCCGAATTTACACATCCAATATTAAATAAAAAGATGAAAACATTATATAGTGAAGTTAAAAAAGATTGATGGAGATTTAATGAAGAAAACCGCTACTATCATATTAGCCGCTGGTCAGGGTACCCGCATGAAATCAGATAAACCAAAGGTAATCCACAAGCTGGCAGGAATACCAATGATAAACCGGGTAATTAATACAGCTATGAAATTGAATAGTGATCCTGTGGTCGCTGTAGTGGGTTACAAAAAGGACGCTGTAATCTCTACAGTACCTGCTAACGATAAAATAAAATTTGTTGAACAGAAGGAACAAAATGGCACCGGCCATGCTGTAATGGTTTGTGCTGAGGAATTCAGTAACTTCGACGGCACAGTTTTTATATTATGTGGAGATGTTCCTTTATTACGATATCAAACCCTGCAGAAAATGTTAAAGCATCATCTTGATAACAAAGCAGCCTGCACAGTTCTCACAGCTTTTATGGACGATGCCTTGAAATATGGCAGGATTGTTCGCAATTCTAACGGAAATGTTCAAAGAATCGTAGAATTTAAGGATGCAACCGATAAAGAGAAAGAGATATTGGAAATTAATACGGGAATTTACTGTTATGATGCCATAAGTCTCTTCTCGGCTCTTGAAAATGTAAATAACTCTAATAACCAGAACGAGTATTATCTTACTGATACACTGGAAATTTTGAACAATATGGACAAACTTGTAACTTCGGTTGTATTGGATGATATGGTAGAAGCTTCTGGAATTAACTCCCAGGAGCAATTAGCAGCTTTGGAAAAAGAATTTTATCGCAGAGAAAAACATTTCTCTGTTTAAATTTGGAGATATTATGTCCGATATTTTATATTCTCCCTGGCGCCTGCAATACATTCTTTCAGAAAAAGAAGACGGTTGCATTTTCTGCACTAAGCCTTCAAAAAAAGAAGATAAAAAGCATCTCATTTTATATCGAAGTGTGCATTCCTTTGTAATTATGAATATGTTTCCGTACAACAATGGTCATTTACTTGTTGTTCCGATTCAACATGTATCGCGACTGAATGATCTTGATCCTGAAGAAATTTCTGATCTTTTCCAAACTGTGCAGCTTTGCGAAAAAATTTTAGAAAAGACCTATTCTCCCGATGGAATGAATATCGGATTGAACTTGGGTAGAGCAGCTGGGGCAGGAATAGAAGAACACTTGCATGTTCATATTGTTCCCCGCTGGAATGGAGATGTTAATTTTATGTCTTCACTCGGTGGTACGAGAGTTGTTCCAGAATCGTTCGAAAGAGCATTTGATAACTTGAAAAAACAATTTGCTGATCACAATAAAGAGCTTTAATAACAGTTTGACAATGAGTGCACTCAAAAATAATTTGTCCCCCGTTAAGAAAAAGTTGTATTTAATACTGTTTATAGTATTTCTGGTAATTGCAATTTACTCGGTTTTCTTTTGGAAAACAGGGAAAATTAAAACTAAGGCAGAAGTAATAAAACCACCTCCATCCGTTAAGATTTCTATTCTTAATGGCTGTGGTGTAGACGGTGCGGCAGGTGATGTGAAAGAGTATTTTATTAAACAGGATCTAAGCAATATTGATATTATTGCATGGCGCAATGTAGATCGCGGCATGTTTATTTATGGAAAAACGATCCTGGTTTCCAAAAAGCAAGATGAAGATAAATTGAAATATTTAATAGAATTAACAGGGATCACTAGAAAGATATACTCTTTTGATCCCAATACGATTGAGGATGTTCAGATAATACTTGGCAGCGATTACAGAGAGTTTTTCAATTAGAAAAATATCTTTGTGAATTATTTAAGGAGAAATTAAGTAAACGCTTATGAATAAAGAAAGACAAGAGACAGTAGAAAAAATAATTTCCTGGGCTTTAGATAAAAAAGCAGAGGATGTTAAACATATTGACGTAGAAGGAAAAACAGATTTCACGGACTCGATAATCATCTGTCATGGAACTGCGGATCTTCACGTAAGAGCCATTGCTGACAATATCATAACAATGGCAAAAAGTGAAAATATCCAGATACTTTCTTCGGAAGGTAAAAACAACGCAACCTGGATTTTAATTGATATGGGTGACATTATTGTTCATGTTTTTAATGAAGAAACGAGAGATTTCTACAAAATCGAAGATCTTTATAAGCTCTCACCCAAAAATAGAAAAAAAGAGACTGAAAATGTTGAAGGATAAAATTTATAAAGATATCAAAAGCGGCCTGCGACAGTTAAGGTTGAGAATCAATAAGAATTATACTGTTGAGATTCCGAATGTTGCTGAACATGGTGATTTTTCAACAAATGCTGCAATGCTCAATGCCAAAGCCAATAATATGAATCCTCGCGAACTAGCCGAGAAACTTGTAGAAATTTTAGCGAAAAGTAAAAGCTATAAGAGTGTAGAAGTTGCTGGACCCGGATTTATAAATTTTAAACTTTCCAAATCCGTTTATCATAAGGCTCTTGCTGAAATTGTAAAGGCAAAAAAAACCTTTGGTTCTTCAGATTATGGAAAAGGTAAGAAAATTCTGCTTGAGTACATAAGTGCAAATCCCACTGGTCCTTTGAATGTTGTAAGTGCCAGAGCTGGTGCTTATGGAGATTCACTGCACCGCATTATGGCTTTCGTGGGATTCGATCCATTTAGTGAGTTTTATGTTAACGATGCTGGAAATCAGGTTGATATTTTAGCAGAATCTTTAGAGATCCGTTACAGAGAATTGCATGGAGACCCTCTGGAAGAATTTCCAACCGAAGCCTATCATGGTGAGTATATCAAAGACCTGGCAGTAATGCTGAACTCAGTTGATGGTTCCAAATTATTCCATATTGCCGAAAAAGATCGTCTGGAACGAATGAAAGACTTTGCTCTGGAAGAAATTCACAAGATGCAAGTTGAAAGTTTGAATAGATTTGATGTTAATTTCGATAACTGGATGAGTGAAAAGAAATTACGGCTGGAAGGCATTCTGGAAGAAGCTCTCAGTTATCTGGCAGAAGCTCATTGTACTTATGAAAAGGATGACGCAGTCTGGTTTTCTTCTTCACAATTTGGTGATGAAAAAGACAGAGTTCTTATTAAAACCGATGGTAATCCAACCTATCTGGTTCCGGATATAGCCTACCATCTTACTAAATATCAGCGTGGTTTCGACGTAATGATAGATGTTTTAGGGCCAGATCATCATGGACACGTTGCTAAATTGAAAGCAGCTCTTATTGCATTGGAAATGGAAGTTGATCGTCTGGAAGTGGTATATCTTCAGCATATTAATTTACTGGATAACGGTGAAATAATAAAAATGTCCAAAAGAACTGGTAAAATCATTACAATGGATGATTTAATAGATGAAGTGGGCAAAGATGCTGCTCGATATTTCTTCTTGAATAGACGACCCAGTGCACATCTCGATTTTGATATGGAACTGGCGAAGAAAAAATCTTCAGAGAATCCCGTTTATTACTGTCAATATGCTCATGCTAGAATTCATAGCATATTGAAAAAGGCAAAAAAAGAAAAAATATCTCTAAAAGATTATGATATAAAAAATCTAAAGAAACTTGATAAACCGATTGAGCTGGATATCATTAAAAAAATGTTGGAACTTCCTTCTTTGCTTAACGCCTGTGCAGATCACAGAGAACCGCATCGCTTAGCTGGTTATGTACATGAGCTGGCTGGAATGTTCCATAAATATTATGCAAAATACAAAATTGTCGATGCCGATCATAAAGAGTTAAGCCAGAGCAGAATGTATTTAATTTCTGCTGTGAAAAATGTAATTGCAATTTCACTGGACCTGATGGGAATTTCTGCACCAGAAAAAATGTAACTATTTTGCGTTAAAGCGTTGACTATTGCAAAATAATTGAGGAGGTCTCTATAAGGCTCTTGTTATGAATGTTTTTTATTTTTATAATTTACAAAATTTAAATGGTTTAGGTGAGCATGAAAAAAATTATGATTATATCTGATACTCATAAGAATCAAGTCTTATTGAGGAAAGCCTTTTCTCTGGAAGATGGCATAACGCACATTTTCCATTTAGGTGATGATTACAACGATCTGGATTCCAATCTGGATCTTATCCAGAATAAAGAAGTTTTCAAAGTACCGGGAATTTATCATCCTGGCTATCGGAACAGAACAATAAAACCAACTAAAGTAGTATCAATAGATAATTGGGATTTTACTCTTATTCATGATCTATCCGAATTGAAATCAAATATGTTGAAATCTAATATTGTTTTTCACGGCCATACTCACAAAGCCGATTTTACAAAGATAAAAGATATCCACTTCATAAATCCAGGACACTTAAAAGGTGAAATTGATCGTAACAGATCAGCGTCATATCTAGTTGTTGATGTTGAAAAGGAAAAATTGGAATTCACTTTTAAAAACCTGGATGGAAATGTATTTTTAAACAAAACTATTAACAGATAAATTTTGGAGGAACGATGACGATTGAAGAAATTAACAAGAAAGTTATCGAAAAGAGCCATATCATCGATAATCTGAACGATGAAATTGCTAAAGTAGTTGTAGGACAGCGCTACATGATCAAACGAATGCTGGTCGGGCTTCTGGCAGATGG
>QMNP01000167.1 GCA_003647825.1 Candidatus Cloacimonadota bacterium | reverse complement strand
TGGATCATTTACATAAGGTGTGAAATCTTCTACTAAAATTCCATCTTCGGGGAACGTAAAACTATCAGGAAGAGTTATGGTAGGTGCATCGGGTACTGGATCTACAATAATAACAACATCATCAAAGGCTGTTGCTTCTGTAACTCCATCATCTACTGTGAAGGTTAGTGTTTCTGTTCCGTTCCAGTCAGCAGTCGCACCAAAGGTAACTTCAGTTCCATCAATTGAAACAGTGACCTCAGTATTACCACTGTAACTGATGGTCAGGGCATCTTCATCTATATCATCGATATAAGGTGCAAAGTCTACAACTAATCCTTCGTCTTCGTTAAAAGTAAAATCTGCTGGTAGCGAAATAGTTGGAGCATCGTTTACTGAAGTTACAATTACATCCACATCATCAAAGGCAGAGTCAAATAAATCGGAAACTTCAAAAACAATAAGCTCTGTTCCATTCCAATCCTGTTCACCTGTAAAGGTTACTTCCAGATCGTTGATTTCTACAAATACAGTTCCAGTTCCATTGTCTCCAAGACCGCCGATATAGTAATCCAGGTAAAGCATGTCTCCATCTGCATCAAACACATAAGGTGTAAAATCGACACTCAGCATACCATCTTCATCAAAAGTAAAATTGTCTGGTAAAGTAATAGTTGGTGCTGTATTAGGAACTGGTTCATCACTCCCAGGATTCTTTGCTGTCTCGGACTGATCAGCAATTAACCCGACAGCCGTGTTAATATACTCATTTAAAGAAATTTCAGACGTTACTTGCTCGGAAGCAAACAATAAAGAAATTGTTAAACAAAAAAACAGAATTAATAATTTTGCCTTCATACACCCTCCTGTAATTGGCTTTATTAGGTTAGTTTTTAAAATAATCCGATTCTATTGAATTTATAATGATCTTTGATCTCGACATCGAAAAATCGAATCTTTCTTTCTTTACAATAATTTTGACATATAAAGAAAATTCTTTAAGTTGATTATCTCCGCGGCTGAGCCAAAGAGTATCTCGCCAACTTTATTCCAGCAAGCTGAAAATCGAATTTTCAATATTTATTCCCTCTCCAGCAGTAGCCGGATCTCCACTAAATCAGGGAAGAATATTTGGAAACCCCGATGCAGAGCATCGAGGAATTCCCAGATTAAAATCTCTAAGCTTATATCTATTCCCTTTTCTTATTTATATTATCTGTAACTATGTCATCAGCAGTGACCTTGAAGAATAACTTATCCGGTACCGGCCCGGGATAATAGATTTTACTCCAGCTTTCCCTTCCACCTGAGTTGAAACTTCCTCCGGTTTCTTCAGTAAAAGTACCTTCTGGTGAATCTGAGCTGTAAACATGATAGATTGTAGCACCAGGAACTGCATCCCAGCTTACTGTAACTGTTGAACCATCAATCTCGACGGCTGCATTTTCAGGAGCATCCAACACCTGAAGTACTGTGAATGATACAGGAATTGAGAAGGTCGGATTATCAGGATCGTTGCTGGTTCCAGATATTGTTGCAGTATATGTGTCGGGAGAAAGTCCATTTGTATCCATCTGAACCGCTAACACATCAGATCCATTTGGACTTACGGTACCGTTTATGGACTGAGAACCATCAAGATTCATCCATTGATCACCTGGAACAATGTATTCAATATCCAAGTATGGGACATTTGTTTCATTCCAGCCATCAAATATAATGAAGTAAGTTGCGCTTGCATCCTGCCCAACAATACCTAACGAAAATCTACTTGAAACGAGAGATGATTGCACATCGTTAACTACAGTTCCACCTAACAAGTGTTGTTTCCAGCCAGTAGTATATTCACTGCTTTCATTTTGTAATAAATAATATCCACTTGTTGCTTCAGCAACTATATCGGTATGCAATGTCACTGGATCAGCTATAAGTGGATCTGAGGTTATCGGTGTAATTCTCCAGTATGGAAAGTTCGTATCGCTAACATAGCCATTGAAAGTTACAGTCTGAATTATCGCATCCGCAGGTAAGGAAGAAATATCAAAACTCATCCATCCATCCTGAGGGAATGTACAATCAACTAAGCTGGTTTGTGTTATTGTAGTACCGTCAGTAGCTCCTGTCCATCTATCTGCAGATTGCGGATATACAGAAACAGTTGTAAGAGCATCGGTATTATAAACTACATTACCAGAATAGTTCAGAGAGTTTGTTCCGGTATTAGAAATAGTTAATGAAGTATTTACTGTATTTCCTTCGTAGGCTGATTCATTGAAACTTGTTGGATTCAAACCAAGTTGAATTGTTATTCCGGTTCCGGTAACAGCAATTGTTTCATCGGCTCCACCAGCATTATGTGAAATTGTTACATCGTCAGAATATACAACTGCAGCAACAGGTTCAAATGTAAGATCATAATAGATTGTTTGACCTGCTGGGATAGTGTAGTCAATTTTATTTCTACTGTTATTTCTTATATCAGATTTCCGATTACTCTTATTACGAGCATCGGTTTCTTCTGCAACTGTAAATCCATCAGGAGTAGTAATATCTCCAGTCAGCGATGCAGTGCCTGAATTCTGAATAGAGAACTGCAGAGTTGAAGATTGATCTACTAATATATCTCCAAAATCGATTGATGCTGGTGAAACAGCAATTCCAGGTGTAGCAACTGTCAATGTAACCGGTACGACAACTTCTGATTCATCTGGATCATTAGAAGTTATGTTGATGTTGGCGTTATAATTATCATCAATTAAACCTGCTGAATTATATCCAACTGTAATCACATCGGATCCAACACTTCCGATATTGCCATTAACCGAATTTCCACTATCAAGAGTTAACCAACTATCTTCAGACAGCAAATACTCAACTGTTAGATATGGAGGATTCGTTTCATTCCAACCATCAAAAATTATATAATAAGTGGAGCTTCCATCTCGACCAACAATTCCTAAGGGAAATTTCTCAGCTGCTATTGCGGCTTGAAGATCCTCTACAACAGTACCACCTAGTGTATGTTGTTTCCAGCCGGGTGCATAATTGCTTTGTTCATTCTGCTGAAGGTAATTGCCACTAGTTGCCTCAGCTATGATATCTGCATGTAAAGTTGCCGGATCGGCCGTAAGCGGATCCGAACTTATTGGTGTAATACTCCAGTAAGGGTAGTTTGTTGCATTTACATAACCATTGAATGCTACAGATTGTATTGTTGCATCAGTTGGTAGTGAAGACAGATCAAACATCATCCATCCGTCTTGTGGATATGTGCAGTCTACTAGACTTGATTGATTTATCGTAGTTCCATCGGTTGTTCCTGTCCATCTGGAAAAACTTTGAGGATACACATCGATTGTATAGGAAATTGTTGTTGTGTACTCCACTTCAGCATTATAACTTAAGTTCACTTGAGCTGTATTGGAAATGGTCAAATTCTGACTAGCTGTCTCATCAGACTCCAGCGTTTCTGCCATTGATGTAGGAGAAACATCAATATCCGGTTCATCACCATAAGCTGTAATAGTAAGATCAATTGCAGCAGGAGCAGCATTATGAGTAATTGTAATCGTTCCGCTATAATCACCGATCGAAGGAGGTGTAAAAGTGAGATCATAGGTAACACTGGATAGACCAGAGATAGAGAAAGATACAGCATCGGTTGGATTTTCCAAAATCTCTTTTTTCTGCTCAACCGCACTGCCCTCAGGAACAAATTCAGAAACAGTAAAACCGGTTAGATCAGAAATAGAGCCTGTCAATGTAGCATTTCCAGTATTTTCTATTGTGAATTGATCTGAGCTCTGCTCACCAACGGCAACATATCCGAAATCAAACGTTAAAGGTGAAACCGAAATTCCCGAAGTACTAACTGTCATATCTACTTGTACACTCAAAGAACCTTCATCAGGATCATCGGAAACAATATTGATATAAGCTGTATAGAGTGCATCAGCCAATCCCGAAGGATCAAGGCCAACAGAAACAAGAACATTTCCTCCTGCACCTACAGTTCCACTTATTGTTGTTGCATTATCCAAAGTAAGCCAGGAAGTTTCATCATCAGAAGGAGACTCTATTTTACTATCGGCATCCGTTGCATAGCTAATAGAGCCGCTATAAGTAAGTGGATAACCGCCTGTATTATTAATTGTCAGTGTTTCAGTTCCGGTTTCATGTTCTTGAATTGTAACTGCAAATGAAGTTGGTGATAAATCGATATCCGGTTCCACTCCAGCTCCTGTAACAGCTATGTTATCACTTCCTCCCAGCGCATTGTGCGAAATTACTACATTGCCATTATAATCTGCAACTGCAACGGGTGCAAAAGTTAAATCATAATTTACGGTTACTCCCGGAGCTATATCGAATGTTAAGACGTTGCGATTATCTTTGGCAATCGGTTCTAACTTTTTGCTAGATCTGGAATTGTCTGCCCCAGCAAGAGCAACTGAATAACCGGTGGGTGTTGTTATAGATCCGATTAAGGCTGCAGTTCCTGTATTCTCTATCGAGAACTGATCTGTGGATATTTCTCCAACTAGAATATCTCCATAATCAAAACTGGACTGATCAATTACTATGACTGGTGTTTCTACTGTCATCGTAACAGGAATCAGAATTTCGGGTTCATCCGTATCATTGGAAGCAATTTTAATATTTGTAGAATATGTTCCATCACCAACATTAGAAGGATCAAAACCGATTGTATGTGTAGCGTTACCTAAAGCAGAAATCGTACCATTAACTGAAGTGCCACTATCGATTGTCAACCAGGGATCAAGTTCGGATGGTAAAGTATAGGTAACAGTCAGGTAAGGTGGATTTGTTTCATTCCA
>QMNP01000166.1 GCA_003647825.1 Candidatus Cloacimonadota bacterium | reverse complement strand
GTTCCTGCTATTTTTTTAGAAAGTCGGAATTCTGGACTTGTGTAATTTTTTTTGTAAACATAATATTCATAATTACTTAAGTTTTCATCACCCAGAAAAGCAGGACCGGGAACAAGTGATTTTGACTGATCATCAAAAGTCAATTTTTGAGAGATCGAATAATCTTCACCCACAGGATTATTGCATCTAAAGCTCATTTCAAAAGTAAGTGATTGTTCTTTATCGGCATCTTCAGGGAGTTTAACTATGATCTTCATATCTGGCTGGAACTCATTGACATAGTCAATTTCATTACCATTTTCATCGAAGATTCTGAAGTAAATATTTCTTACTTTATAATCATCATTGAATTTATAATCATAGCTTACAAGAAGTTTGTTTTTCTTTTCACCCAAGTAGTTTGAATTTGTCAGGAATACTGTAGGTTTGCCCCATTTTACCAGATTATAATCACCTTTATCATCTGGTTTATCAGAAACGGTGAAGGCTGGAACTTCCGGAAGATCAGCAGATGTAATAGTTTCTGCTGTTGCAAATGGTGAGAAAGATTCATATCCCTCTAAATCATCAAATGAGAAAACGAAAACGTAATCATCGATCTTCTCAGGATCGATTTCGACATTAATATCATTTTCTTCATCTATTATTCTGCCATCTACAATATCTACATAAGCAGTTTTAATTGGAGTATAAGGATAACCGCTTCCACGTCGGAAAATGAGTTGAGCTGGATTTTCAGCTGTTGGCTCAAACACCTCAGTTGTGATTCCTTCCTTTATTTCCAGGTCATTTATTTCTTTTGCTTTTTGTTCATCGTAATATTTATTGAATTTATCGAGATCATCTTTATGCATCATATAAATACTGTGATGCCAATGATCATCGGCAAAATTTGCCAGGTTCCATTCGAATTGCAGTCTATTTATGTCTTCAACAAAAACTGAATATAATTCTTTGGGGTTTTCTGGTGAATTCTCACGGGGAATACCAACCACTGGTTCGGCATGTGGAAAATATCTTCGAGCTTCATTAACAGCAATTACAGTGTAGTAATATTCATGGTCGGGAAGGAGTTTCTTAGCAAGTTGTGTAAAATCTCGAAGTTTAAGGCCGGCATAAACTGTAGGATCTTCACCTTCTTCTTCTGCCGGAACTTCTACTTTCTGCGATTTGTAGTAAAAGCTTTTTTCATCAAAAACGCTTAAGATGCTGTAATGGGGTAATTGTGGTCCAACTACATTTATATCACGCGGATATCTACGATAAAGAGGACTACCTTTTGGCTGTCCTTTCTCTTTTTTCAATTTTCCTGAAGCTTGGGTATCCAGGAAATAGTTAAAATCGGTGTCGTAAAAATACATAGCGTCTCCCATAACGCCGGTTTTTACATTAACATCGATCTTCCCGATATAAAAAAGAGAATCTGGAGTAATACCGCGATAAACGCGATATTCTATAATTCTCCTTTCTTTGGGCAGTGGCTTCCAGCTAATCATCAACCCCGAACCGTCATCGTCCGGTATATCATACGTCTGTATTCCCTGGATTACATAATCCTGTTCATTTACAGCTGCATGAGAGGAGATTGGAATGAGCAGTAAGCAAAAGACCAATAAAATCAGGAAACTGCCTGATTTAAAAAGGCTTAACTTCATAAATTTCTCCTTTTCTATTTTTTCCAGTTATTCTGAACTTATACACTAGAAATTTTTGCAAAAACATATATCTCAAGCTCACTTGTCAACCATAATCTGTGCAATATAAATTTACACTGTCAAAGAATTCAGTATCTTTTCACTGAGCTTACGGTCACTGAGTTTATGGTTTAGTGAGATTTGTCAACTTATTTATCTGGGCTGTCAAATAAATGTGCTTATTCATTATTAAAAAGTATCAGCCATCGCTTCATTTTCAAACCCAATTTCCAAGATCATTTTTCGCATTGTTTCTACGATCTCATTAAATGCTTCTTTTTCGCTTTCCGGAACTGCTGGGCCGGAGACATTTTTTAGTTTCAACGGGTTGATAGCTTTTCCATGATGATAGATTGTATAGTGCAAATGAGGTCCTGTAGAACGCCCGGTAGATCCAACGTAACCGATTATATCGTGCTGCCGCACTCTATCGCCAACTTTAAATTTTCCATACTTGCTTAAGTGGCCATAAAGAGTTATATATCCATTAGAGTGACGAATTTTTACGGTTTCTCCTGTGTGTCGTTTATTCCAGCTTGCTTTGATGACCACACCATCGGCAGTCGCTTCTACAGGGGTACCGCGAGCTGCACCATAATCTACGCCGTTATGAATACTTTTTTTCTTGGTTACAGGATGTATCCTTGTTCCGAAATAGGATGTGATCCTACTGTAATTCAAAGGAGATTTCAGGAAAGCTTTTTGAAAACTTTTACCTGTTTCGTCATAGTATTTTATTGTTCCCTTTTTATTTTGATACAGATAGGCGATCTTGTTATAACCACGAGTTGTATATTGAGCTGCAAGGATACTGCCGTACTTTACAAATTCATCATTTGAATCTACGATCTTCTGGCAGATAACTTTGAATTTATCACCCTTCTGCGGATCGATGAAAAAATCAATATCCCATTGAAATATCTGTGTGAACAGCATAGCAATACCAGGTGTTCCACCTGCATCAATCATTCCCTGCCAGAGCGATGTGTCGATTTCTCCTTCGATAGAGAAAAACTCGATATGGGTTTGCAGTGTATCTACTTTTGTGTAATATTCGTAAGTAGAATCAATCAAAACACGATAGGCATGAATTCTATCCGGCATAAATTTCAGCTCGTGGATCACATTCAATGTATCCAGTTTCACCATGAAGCTGTCGGCCGGCTGGCAGTGACGCAAATCATAGATCTCATCTAGTTTATTTACCAGTTTATATACAGTGGGATTATCGATATCTTCATCCATAAGAGCATTTGCCAGAATCTCGCCCTCTGTCAGTTCTCCGTGTTTATAGATGTAAGGATCGATCTCGATCTCTTCTTCTTTGGAAGTACACGATATTATAAAAACAATTATAAAAAAAACAAAAAGCAATTTATTCATTAACTATCCAAATTTATATATTTTTCTTGTATGCTTTTTTGATTTGGAAGAGATAATTGTCAAATGAAAATGGAAAACATGAGACAAGAGAAAAATTCCACTATTCACATCCGGGCATTTTAAGCCATCAAAAAACTTGACCTGAATTCCTCAAAAATCGAAGTGGTGCATAGTTGCAGCGAAGGTTGCAATATAAAAGAAGTTAGGAAGATAAATGATAAATATTATTGGAGCTTTGATTGCTCTGGGGGTTTTAGTTACTGTTCACGAAGCAGGACATTTTATTGCTGCTCGTATCTTTGGTGTGGAAATTGAAAAATTTTCTCTTGGCTTTGGACCAAAATTATTAGCTTTTGTAAGAGGAAAAACAGAATATCGAATCTCATTGATCCCATTGGGTGGATATTTAAAAATGAAAGGTGAAAATCCAGATGAGGAAATAGATGACCCTGAAACTTCATTTCGAGCTAAAAATTGGTGGCAGCGTGCAATAATAGCTTTTGCAGGGCCATTTATGAATTTTATTCTGGCTCTGTTATTATTTATGGTTTCTTTTGGAATTGGTCGGAATTTTGAGGATCTGGAACCGATCGTAGGAAACGTTCAAGGTCAATTCGAAGAAATTTTCATACCTGGTGATAAAATACTGGAAGTTAATGAAAATGAGATAATTGGCTGGAATCAGATTATGCAATTTGCCAGCACAGAATCGGAAAATACTTTCAAAGTTTTAAGAGATAACGACAAGATTGAAATTACCAGCAGTTCTCTTGATATAAATGAATGGTACAGCCTGGTGAAGCCCCATGTTAATGCAATTGTAGGGGAAGTATCGCCCGGCATGCCAGCGTATAAAGCCGGATTGATGCCGGATGATGTGATATTGGAAGTTGATGGAGAACCGATAGACGACTGGTATGAAATGAGGGATTTAATTACTCAGAATCCAGCAGAGATTGTGTCACTATTAATCGAACGTGATGGAAAAACTTTCGAGAAATCTCTTCAGCTGGAAACCAATATTTATGACGATAATAAAATAATTGGTATCACACAAAAATTACCTGTAACAATACATGAAAAATTTACTTTCTTTGAATCAATAGAATACGGTTCGATAACTACAGTTAATTTTATTTATTTGAATTATGCCATGCTTATTAAATTGATCGCAAATCCCGGTGCATTGAAAAGCAATATCGGCGGTCCTGTAATGATGTACACTATGAGCCAGCAGACAGCCGGAAAAGGTTTGGATGTGATTCTGAATTTTATTGGGATGATCTCGCTGATTCTGATGATCATGAATCTTTTACCCATTCCCATATTAGATGGCGGGCATATCTTCTTTTGTTTTGTAGAAGGAATATTTAAAAAACCTTTGCCTTTGAGAATTCAAATTGCTTTGCAGAATGTAGGATTATTTCTATTGATGTTCCTGATGGTCTTTGCTTTCTGGAATGATATAAGTCGAATCTTCAGCCGAAATGCATCGATCAATCAACAGAAAATTGAGATGGAAAATTAGAAGGTAACCTTGAAATCGCTTCTTTCAGGTTTTTCATGCAGTTAGCAATTTTAAGGTTGGAGAAGGAAATGAAGGAAACCTTAATAAGGATTATGAGTTCTGCATAATAGAGTGTTTTTGTGAGAAAAGAAAAAAAGTGTGTCTTTGCGAGTTTGCTTCTCGCTGTTGCTTACGAAGCAATCTCTATAAATAGTAATCAATTAGCAATATAGAT
>QMNP01000165.1 GCA_003647825.1 Candidatus Cloacimonadota bacterium | reverse complement strand
TGCAAAACCTACACATGGGCATATTATTCGCTTTGCACCACCTCTTGTAATTACAAAAGATCAAATTAAGGAATGCATTGAGATCATTAAAAAAACTATACTTGAAATAAGTTAAGAAAAAATTGATTTACAGTAAAGCTCTAGGCTTTAGTTTCAAGCCACCCTGACTGTTCAGCAGCGGGTGGCTTGATTTTTTTATAGAAAGAAATGAATTAGGAGAAATGGAATTATGAAGAAGATATTATTAACATTGATAGTATTAATTAATCTGATTGGATGCTCGCAAAAGCAAAGTGATAAACTAATTGTTGGAATTATCGCGCCATCACTCAATCATCTTCCGTTAGATTTTGCTCTGGAAATGAAAGACCTGAATAGAAAAGATTATTCCATAAAGGAGTTCGCTTCCGGCTGGGAAACAAATGAAGCATTGGTTGCAGGTAAGATCGATCTGGCAATACTTCCCTTTACATATATCTGGACGGATGTATCAAAAGGTAAAGATGTAAAGATAATATCGTTTTTGGAAAGAGAAAGTGATGGTATTGTTGCACATACCCGAATTGATTCATTAGAAAATCTGGATGGTAAAAAAGTTGGAGTCTTACGGGCTTCGACTTTAGATATATTCGCTGAGATGCTGTTTGATGAGAAGGAAATCAATCCCGAAATTATTTATTTTAGAACACCGATCGATATGGCTGCCGCTCTTAGTTATAATGAAGTTGATGCTTTAAGTTTCTATGTTCCCTCAATTTTTAAGTTCAATGAACAATTCCATATTATTCATTGGTACAGCGAACTTCATCCGCAGCATCCATGTTGTGATATTGCAGCCAACAAATACGCATTGGACAATAAAACAGAAGAAATAAAATCATTTCTTGCTGGTTTAAGAAACAGTGTGGATACGCTGAATGATAATCCATATACAGCATTTGATGCAGCAGAAACATTTTTTAGTCTTTCAAAAATTGCCAGCAAAAATTCAGTCTATCATACAAAATATATTTTAGATCTGGAAGAAAAAGGAATAAGATTCGAGCAAAAAGCAGTAGAGAAAATGAAAGAAATGGGTTATATAGATACTATTCCAAAACCGGAAGATATTTATTTTGAAATTGATTAATACAAAAATCCTGGGTTACCTGATCGTTGTTGTTTTACTATTGCTTATGATAATTTCCTTACAGTTGACCACTTCAGATTTTTCTCATCTTAAGCTAACAAAGGTGCTCATTTCAGATGTTATCACCTCTTTTTTACGCGTTTGTATAACTTCTATAATTGCCTGGTCTATGGCAATTATAGGAGGATATTTGATTTATCATATAAAGGTTTTAAAGCATTTATTCATGCCTTCTATCAATTTCATCCGTCATATTTCTCCTTTTGCCTGGCTGCCTTTTGCTATTATCTGGTTTGGATTAGGCGAAAGTTCTGTTGCATTTATTATGTTAATTACGCTCTTTTTTCCAGCTCTTATTGCAGTGGCCGATCAATTCCGCTCAATTCCACGAGAATATCTGGATGAAGCAAATGTATCTGGTGCATCATTTTTTCAAATCTTCCGCTATGTAGAATTGCCGTTGAGTATTTCAAATTTACTCAATTTGTTCCGCATAATCTGGGGATTGGGCTGGTCTGTAATAATAGCTGCTGAAATGCTGGGAGTAAACAGCGGATTAGGTTTTCGTTTATTAGATTTTCGCTATCTATTGAAATATGCGGATATGTTATTGTATTTTGTTGTAATGGGAACTCTGGGTATAACAATAGATGCATTATTGAGTTTTTTCATATCTAAGATCAAGATTTAGAACACAAAAACTTCTTGCATAAAATTTACAATAATTGAATTTAGACACATGCGAGGATTAGATAAAATTATCATAATAGCCAACGGAGAACTTCCGTCTGAAGAAATAATGAAATCTTTGAAACTGGATAAAGACATGATCATTGCTGCTGATGGTGGTGCCAGAATTTGCAGGGAATGCGGTTTGGTACCTTATTACATTGTCGGAGACCTGGATTCTATAAAAGATGAAATTGGTGAATTTAAACATTCTGAAATAGTGAAAATAGAAAGCCAGGATACTACCGATATGCAAAAAGCATTGGATTTTGCCATCCAATTTCATCCGGAAGAACTGCACATTTATGCGGCTTTGGGAAACCGTTGTGATCACACTTTGGCAAATTTATTTTTATTCTTCAATTTTGAATACAATGGAGACTTAACAGTTTATGATAATTTCGGCTGTTTAAAAATACTGAAGCCCGGTAAACATAAACTAGAAGGAGAATCAGGTGAATTAGTTTCCTTTTTTTCTTTCTCAAAATTAAAGAATTTCAAGATCAAAGGCTTGAAATATCCAGTTCCATTACAAAATTTAAAATCTAACTTTTACAGTATCAGCAACGAATTCACATCAGCAAATGCTGAGATTTCATTTTCTGAAGGTAGAGTTTTATATTATCGAGTTTGCATGAATCGAGCTAAATAAAGAAAATTCTTAAAGTTGACTATCCCCGTGGCAGAGCCAAGGGGTATTTCGCCAACTTTATTTCAGCAAGCTGAAAATCGAATTTTCAGTATTTACCCCTCTGTCCTATCGGACATCTCCCCTAAATCAGGGGAGAAAGTTCGGACACCCCGATGCAGAGCATCGAGGAATTCTTAGGTTAAATCAAGAAACAATCACTCATCATATTTCCATAAAGTTTTTCATTTAATAAGTTTTAGCTAACAACGTGTAATAAAAAAAGCTTGCACCAAAAACTATATCCAAAAAAATGCCAAAAAATTTAATACAGTTTCTGGAGGAAATGTGAAGAAATTAATAGTATCATTCATTCTACTCGGACTTTTTGCAGTTAATTTGATGGCTGGTGTACAGAAGGTTGCAGTGCTTAATTTTGAAAAAAATGATCGAGCCAGTGACTATGTAGTGAATCAGCTGATGAAAGGTGATTTCAAAAAAGTTCTAAAAGATAATGAATCTTTTGAACTTATTGACGTAAAAACTACCACTAAAGCCTTTAAAAATTCTGGTTATCAGTATTTAGGAAAATCAGAAGCAGCTGAACTTGCCAACGAATTAGGCGCAGATTTTGTAATTTGGGGTAGTGTTTCATCACTTAGTAATACAGAGTTCAAACTACAAATTAACACCTATAATACTATGGCTAAAGAACTAACAGCTACTTCATTTACAGTAGAGAAAAATACAAAAAAACGAGTTGCTGCTATTCAGGAAAATCTGATCGTGAAAATGGAAGCGTTTGGGGCTGAAGCAATAAGTAAATATATGGATATCGGTATTCAACATTTAAACAGCAAGAATTATGCTTCTGCTGAAGAGTCTTTCTTAGAACTTTTAAAATTAGATCCTGAACAGGTTGATGCTTACTTATATATAGGATTGATAAAATTCCTCAACAAAGATTATCCTGCTTCGATAGATTATTATAATCAAGGTTTGGAAAAGTCTCCTGATAACATAAATCTATTGGATTATTTAAGTAAATCTTATATGAAAATGGAAAACTTTGAAGGTGCAGTTGATGCTCTAAATAAGATTGCTGAGATCGATACCGAGAACAAAGAGATCTGGTTCCGAATCGGAAATATTTATTCCGAGATGGAGTTTTATGATGAAGCCCAGGAGGCATTTGATAGAGCTATAGAAATTGATCCCGAATATTCTGAAGCTTATGTAGCACTGGGTGTAATGCTTTACGACCAGGAACTTTATGACGAAGCTATTGAACCTTTGGAATATGCTTCCGAAGCATACCCCGATCTGGAACATATTCAAAAGAAATTGGCTAAATCTTATATGAAAGCTGGAAAATTAGATAGTGCTATTGCTAAATATCGAGAAGTAATTGCAGAGCAACCGGATAATGTTAATGCGTACTTCAATTTGGCCGGAGCCTATCGTGTAACCGAGCAGAATCAGGCAGCTTTGAATACTTTACTAGAACTGAAAAAACTTAATCCGGAAATGCCCAAAGTTTACTTCCGACTTGCAGATACTTATCTGGCCCTTAAAGATTTGAATAAAGCAAAAGAAACTGCAAATCTGGCAATTGGGTTGGATAACACAAAATATGAACCTTATAAAATCCTGGCTACTGTGTATCAGCGATTGGGATATGAGAAATATGAAAAATTCTTATGGTATGAAGAAGAGTATAAAGACAAAAGTAAATATTACGGTGAAGCGGCAGACAAGCTTGTGGAAGACAGAGATAAAGTAAAGGCAGAAGCTTATGCCTTTTTCGTAAAATCGGAAGAATATTTGAAACAAGCTGAAAGCAAAACAGATGATCGCTCTGATCTGAAAGAAATAAAAGCCAGTAGAGAAACACTTAAACAATTGAAAAGTGCTACTAAAGCTGGTGGTTTTTAAATAATCAACTAAGCTAGCTGGCGGGTTCTAAGAAAATTATTTTAGATATTAGCCCTCGATTTTTCGGGGGCTTTTTTTGTTGTCGTCCTCAGTCACTTGCCATCCCCGACCTGATCGGGGATCTCGTTTATCATCATTCTTAGATTCCCGCTTCCGCGGGAATGACAAAACAGCAAAAACAATCATTATCATCATAGCAGAAGCAATACAACGACGTGCAACGTCTTTGTACATTATTTCAGCAACAGTATTTTACGACTGACTTCATTTGTTCCAACTTTTAATCTAACAAAATAGATCCCGCTGGAAACAGCATTATTGTTTTCATCAGTTCCACGCCAAACAACAGAATATTGATAGCTCCCCGCTCGTGACATCCTGAGCTTGTCATCCTGAGCGGAGTCGAAGGACGAAGGACGGG
>QMNP01000164.1 GCA_003647825.1 Candidatus Cloacimonadota bacterium | reverse complement strand
AAGTCTGATAACGCTGATAATTGATCTCAAATCCAATTTCTGAATAGGGAACAAAGGAATAATAAGGCGGACGCACCTTATCGAATATCTCCTGAATATTTTGAGGTGGTAATTTATAACCCATACCTTTAGCGTTTTGAGAAGATGTACTGTTTTCATTTGCCGATAAAGACATAAATATACTCCCGAGAATTATAATAAAAATGAATTTTTTCAAAATTAATCTCCAATAATTTTTTCTGCGAAACAAACTGCATAAAAGAAGGTGCGGTTGACAAGGAATTAATAATTCAAAATAGACTAAGTTGTTCTTCTTTAGAAATATTGTATGGTATAATTCTCGGTGAAATAGCAAATTTCTTGCACAATTTTTCAAAAGTATCTTTCAATTTGTAATAGTTGTTTGGTCCGCAACTGTAATTTCCACCAAATTTACTAATGTATTTTTGTTTCAAACCGGGAAAATATTCATCTAATCTTTGGTAATAATAATTTCGCTGACGATCCCGCATTGTCATGCCAAAAGCTGGGATTATATATTTTACTCCGGCTTCATGGGCTTTTTCCAGAATGGCCTTAATGTTTTCTTCATTATCTTCGATAAATGGAAGGATCGGCATTAAAGATATTCCCACTTGAATTTCATTGTCGGAAAGAATTTTCATTGCATCATATCTTTGGGAAGGCAGCGGTGCACCTGGTTCTATGATCTTTGCCAGAGCATCATCTGTGGTGGTGATCGTAAAACTGATAGTAGCAAAGACACGATTGATCTTTTTAATGATTTCAAGATCATTCAAGATCAAGCTGCTTTTGGTGATAATATGCAAAGGAAAGCCAAATTCTGCGATTACCTCCAAAGCTTTGTGTGTTAAATGCAATTCTGTCTCGATAGGTTGATAAGGATCATTCATCGAACCTAAGCCGATAACACCTTTCACGCGTTTGGTTGCCAGTTCTTTACGCAGCAATTCTATCGCATTTTCTTTGTAGAGAATTTCATTCTCGAAATCTTCGATCTGGTAACATTCGCTGCGGGTATCACAGTAGATGCATTGATGCTGGCAGCCACGATAAAGATTCATATTGTATTTCAACCCGAACCAGTCGTCCGGTTGTTTTACATGCCCCAGAAGCCGTTTGGCTTGAATTGGAGTTATCTTAAAATCTTTCATATGGTAGGGGTGATTTACGCGATAAATTCTTTATCATTTAACCAATCGATAGGGTTCTGTTGGATGTATTGCCTAACCATTTCCCATGATTCATAATTGCGAATTATATGATCATAATATCTTGATTGCCAATGAAAAGCAATTTTATGTTCTCTGGCATATTGTGTTACACCAGACTTAAATCCTCGGATTATTGATGCCAAATTTTGTGATTGTGGTCCAAATTTGTTCTTCTGTAGAGACGCAACACTTTGCGTCTCAGATTTATTGGTGTTTTTAGACGCGATGTATCGCGTCTCTACGGATTCCAGATGGATTTTAGACGCAAGGAATTGCGTCTCTAAGGGTTTATTAATGACAATGATTCCATGAAGATGATTTGGCATAATAATGAATTCATCAATTTCCACAAATGAATGAAATTGCGGGATAGCTAACCAAGATTTCTGTGTAACTTTTCCTAAATCATTTAATTCAACTTTATTGTTAACGATCTTACCAAAATATTTTTGTTTGTTTTTTGTACAAATAGTAACATAATAAGGAGCATTTGAACCGTAATCCCAAGAAGGTAGTCGTGTCGATTCGATGCGATATTTGTCTTTATACTTGATCATGTTATCTGGCAATTCTTGAATTACCCTTATGTATCTTTGTTCTCATTCCGTAATTTTTCCCACCAATCCAGCCGTTTCTGGATTTCTTTTTCATAACCAAATTTGGAAGGTTTGAAATATGATTTTTCTTTCATTTGATCGGGAAAATATTTCTGGTAGCTGTACGCATTTTCGTGCATGTGATCGTAGGTGTAATCTTTACCGTAATCCAGATCTTTCATTAATTTTGTAGGAGCATTCCGGATGTGCAGCGGTACACCGAGATGACTGGTTTTCTGTGCATCTGTAGCCGCTTTTTTGTAAGCTGTATAAAGTGAATTGCTCTTTGGTGCGGTGGCCAGATAGACCACCAATTGCGCCAGCGCAACGTTTGCTTCCGGCATTCCCAGAAAGTGGCAGGTCTCTTTTACGGCAATTGCCTGAACTAAAGCATTAGGATCGGCCAGACCAATATCTTCGGAAGCAAACCGCACCAAACGACGTGCAACGTAGAGCGGATCTTCTCCAGCTTCCAACATACGAGCCAGCCAGTACAAACCAGCCTGCGGATCACTGCCCCGCAAAGATTTATGCAGAGCCGAGATCACGTTATAATGCTCCTCCCGATCTTTATCGTAAAACATTGCTTTACGGCTGAGAATTTTGGATATGAATTGAACGTCGATCAGCTTTTCATCTTTCACATTCTGCAGAATTACTTCAAGATGATTGAGCGCTTTTCGAGCATCACCACCACAGAGTTCTGCCAGGTAGGGAAGTGTCTTCTCTTCAAACTCGATCTCGACAGAAAGAGCTTCCAGGGCACGCTGAATTATCTTGATAATATCTTCATCGGAAAGCTGTTCCAGCACAAAAACACTGCATCGGGAAAGAAGAGCTGAAATTACTTCGAAAGAGGGATTTTCGGTTGTTGCTCCGATAAGGATAATAGCTCCTGATTCTACATAGTGCAGAAAAGCATCCTGTTGAGATTTATTGAAACGGTGTATCTCATCGATAAAAAGGATCGTTCCTTTATTTTTTTCTTTAAGATTATATTCAGCTTCTTTCATTACGGCTTTCACATCTTTGATGCTGGATAGAACTGCACTGAAAGATATGAAACGATGGGAAGTTTTGGCCTCGATAAGTCGTGCTATAGTCGTCTTGCCAGTGCCGGGCGGACCCCACAGAATGAAAGAATTGTAGTTATCATTCTCAATCATGTTGCGCAGTTGCGATCCTTCTTCCATCAACTTCTGCTGACCGAAGATCTGGTTAATTTCCTGCGGTCGGATCTTTTCTGCTAAAGGTACATTGGTCGGTTTTTTCTTCTCTTCAAATAGTGCTATCTGATCACTCATATTTATCCTCGAATTTACTTTTTAGAAGCACCCTTCGATAAACTCAGGGTGACATTACTTAAGATTGAATGTGGTATTTATCTGTCAAATTATTTTAACTGTAGAGTTAAAGCAAACTCATCCTGCTGTTTCTCCCTTTGAGAAAAATGAAGGGATTATAGGATGCTATTGGAAAATCATTTGGCCTAAAAACAAAGATGTCGTTGAAAGCATAAATGAATATATGCTGATTAGGCAAATGAATAGGTTTAATTTGACTTGCAGCTTCAGTGTGAATCGAGAATTACGAAATGAGATAATAAATAACTTTGTTCTCGCTCCAAATTTCATTTCAGATCAAATCCAATGAATTCACTCAAAAGCGAATAAGCGGAGATTAGGATAAGCGTAAATAAATGAATAAATCCGATGATTGCAGAGAAAATTTTATGAATATTGTTTCTGACAATATATTGCTATAGGACACCTTCCACAATCTGGATTTCTTTTTTTACAATACGTCTTTGCCAGCATCACAATCTGGGCATGAAAATCATTGTAAAGTGTAACATCCAAAGGAAGATTATTTATGAAAAACTGCTGCATCTCTGCGTAACTACTATCTTCTTCAATAAACCCCATTCGGCTGAAAACACGCTTTGTATAGGCATCGATCACGAAGAAAGGTAAATTTCCTGCATAAAGCAAAATCGAATCTGCTGTTTCCTCACCGATCCCTTTAACCACCAATAGTTTCTTTCGTAATTCAGCTGGATCCCGAGAAAACATTCTGTCTAAATCACCATCAAATTCGGTATAAATAAACTTCGCAAAATTCTTCAGTTTTTCTGCTTTTCGATTAAAATAGATTGTAGGGCGAATTAGAGGGGCTATTGTTTCTAACGGTGTTTTGTGAATTTCTTTTAGAGTACATAATCGTTCCCGTTTCAGATTCTGAATGGCTTTCTCTACATTTTTCCAGTTCACACTTTGCGTCAGGATTGCACCGATGATTATTTCATCCTGTGTTTCACCTGGCCACCATTTTTGATATCCGTAATGTTCTAAAAGTTTATTATAGATATCAATCAGGTTAATATCCATCAAAATAAGCGATCAATTCCTGAACCACTTAGCCAGATGATCGTAGATTTCCAATTCGGTTGCAGGAATAACGGTTTTGGCAGGAATTGTATCTTTGAAGAACCGTCCATAACGTTTAGTTAGAATTCTGTTATCCAATACCAGAACTACACCTTTATCTGTTTTGTTGCGGATCAAACGTCCAAAACCCTGGCGGTATTTAAGAAGCGCATTGGGCAGCATATAATGCATAAAACTGTCCTTTCCCTCTGCATTCAATTTTTCCAGGTAAGCTTCCACGATTGGTTCGGATGGAACTAAAAATGGTAGTTTGTGAAGCACCAGTAATTCCAGTGATTCACCTGGAACATCCACACCTTCCCAGAATGAATTCGTTCCCAACAGAACTGAACTGCGATGTTTGCGAAATTCTTTCAGCATGGCAGATCTACCGATTCCTTTACCCTGTGCCAGCAGTGAAATATCTTTTGCATAAAATTCATCATACAACGAATCATATACTTCGTTCAAATTCTTGTAAGCAGTGAAGAGTACCATGGTTCCGGCTTTGGATATTTCTACACTTTGTCGGATCAATTCCAAACTCTGGCTGGCGAAAAAACGATCTTTGGGAGCCGGCAGAAATCCTGCAACGAGCACTAAAGCTTGTTT
>QMNP01000163.1 GCA_003647825.1 Candidatus Cloacimonadota bacterium | reverse complement strand
TATGATAGCGAAGAAGCACGTCAAATTCGCATAAAAGTAATGATCGATGCCGGTTTTGGCAGAATGCAGAATCCAATTTATCTCAAAAGATATGGCTATGAAGAATATCTTAAATATTCTCCACCTGGCTGGATAGAAACCTTTGAAGAAGCTCTGGCCAATGGAAAACCGGAACCATACGGGCACAATTGCCAGAAAATCTATGAATACATGACCTATCCTATTGATGACTGCATATCGCTGGAAGAAGACGGCAAACTGGGAAATAACGAAGACGAAAAAAGGTTGAAGATTCGGGAAATTCTGGATGCCGCAGTAGAACGAACCAACGAGAAAATGATAGGAAAAATCACTGCCAAAGAACGTTACAAACGTAATCGAATTGCATCGCTGGTGGCAATCGTGGTCTTCAGTATTTTCCTGTTTGCACTCTACAAAGTCTGGATGATCTTCACTCCCAAAAATCAATATATGGGCACAAACAGAAAGAAGCAGAATTGGTTTGCTTATTTAATGCTGATTCCAGCTCTGGGTTCGATTGTTCTCTGGAAATATGTTCCCATGTTTATGGGATCGATCATGGCTTTTCAGGATTATGCTATTGTGGGGCAATCGAGTTGGGTCGGTATGCAGAATTTTGCTGATGTACTTTACGATCCTGTCTGGTGGAGTGCCCTTGGAAAAACGCTTTATTATATGACGCTTTCACTTGGACTGGGATTTTTACCTCCTATTATTTTAGCAATTTTACTGCAGGAAGTATCTCATGGAAAGATTATCTATCGCGTTATTTATTACTTGCCGGCTGTGATCAGCGGGATTATCGTAATTTATCTCTGGAAGCTGCTTTATGATCCATCTGATGCAGGAGCGTTGAACCAGCTCTTAATGGCTATCGGGCTGGAAAAAAGCCGCTGGATTCGCGACGAAAACCTGGCGATGTTCTGTGTGATCCTGCCTACGATCTGGGCTGGGATGGGCCCTGGTTCTCTTATTTATCTTGCTGCACTCAAAGGCATTCCAGATGATATCTACGAAGCAGCTGATATTGATGGAGCCAACTTTTTTCAAAAGATCACTAAGATTGTTTTCCCAAGTTTAAAGGCTCTTATCATTATCCAGTTTATTGCTGCCTTCATTGCTTCAGCACAGCAGAGTGGATTCATTTTGGTAATGACTTTTGGTGGACCGAACGAAGCTACAAAAGTTGCTGATCTGCTTATTTTCGAGAAAGCTTATCTCTACCTGAAATTTGGAATTGCCACAACTATGGCGTGGGTGCTGGGTATGATGCTGATGGGATTCACGGTGATTCAATTACGCAAACTTTCCAGTATGGAATTTAAGACAGCTGACAAAAAATAAATTTAGCACCGAACAAAAACGAACAAAAAAAAGAATCTCACAGATTTGTATAGATGGATACAGATCGAAAAGTGAACCTTGCGAATAGTGCATCTGAAAGATGCTGAAGCTATTTCAACAAGCAGACGTTTTCGAAATTCTTGCTTGATTGACCTTCACAACGGTTGATTTTAAAATAACGAATCGGACATTACTAATATTTACAAAAAGCTCAAATTAAAGAAAATTCTTAAAGTTGACTATCCCCGTGGCAGAGCCAAGGGGTATTTCGGCAACTTAATTTCAGCAAGCTGGAAATCGAATTTTCAGTATTTACCCCTTTGTCCTATCGAACTTTCTCCCCTAAATCAGGGGAGAAAGTTCGAACACCCCGATGCAGAGCATCGAGGAATTCTTAGATTAAATATATATTGAATGTCCACCACCGTTCAAGAATTGTTCGAAAGTGAACAATACTAATAATTATATAATTGTGCTAATATGGTCGTAATCTATTGAATAGTATATTGTTAAGAAAGTGGAATGTCATATGCACTATTTAAATTAAATCTAATTCGGAGGAATCATGCTGAAGAATTATATAAAATTTGCATTTCGCAATTTTTCTCGTTCCAAGAACTACGCATTGATAAATATCATTGGTCTGGCAATTGGTATTTGTGCCTGCATCTTTATAGCGCTCTGGGTTCAAAACGAAATAACATATGATAAAAACCACGAAAACTATGATCATATTTATCGAGTTCTTACCAAGCACTATTACGGAAGTCAGCAATCATGGGGAACAGGCTCTCCACCTGCTGTAGGTCCGGCTATGAAAACGACTTTTCCCGAAGTATTGAATTCCTGCCGGCTGCAAAATGGAACGCATTCTGCATCTGTGAAATATGGAAACAAATTATTTAAAGAAGAACTGCAAATGGCAGATGCTTCAATCTTTGAAGTATTTACATTACCTCTGATCGCGGGTTCCTACGAAAAAGCATTTCATAATAACCATGTTACAATAATTTCACAGGAAATCGCTCATAAATATTTTGAAAATGAAAATCCAATAGGCAAAACATTATTGATCGATAACGAGAAAGAATTAGAAGTAATCGGCATATTACAGGATATTCCAGAAAATTCATCCATTAAATTTGATTTCTTTGCTCCTCTTGAAATACTTAATGATATATATAGTCCGAATAATACAAAAACCTGGTTCAACTGCAGTTTCAATACTTATGTAATCTTGCAGCCTGGTACAGATCATATTGATTTTCGGGAAAAAACCAGAACCTTTATTACTGATAATTATCCTGAATCTGATACTGAGCCTTATGTATATCCACTTTCAAAACAACATATGTATCTATACGGTTATCGTGGATTAGTAATTATTATAGCTGTTATTGGCGGATTGATCTTAATGATCGCTTGTATAAATTTCATCAATTTATCTACATCGTTTGCTATGAAACGAGCCAGGGAGGTTGGTTTAAGAAAACTGGTAGGAGCAAAGCGTATTCAATTAATCAATCAATTTTTTGTAGAATCAATTTTAATCACTCTAATTTCGACAATATTGGGACTTGCTCTTGCCGAAATCTTTTCATCTCAATTCGTTAGTCTTACTAATTCTAAGATTGAAATTTTTTCAAGAAATAATCTGATCTATTTATCAATTTTACCTCTGGCTGCAATATTAATAGGAAGCCTGGCAGGATTTTATCCGGCAATAGTATTATCTTCTTTCAAACCGGTTACTACTCTGAAGCAGTCAACCCATAGGTTTGGCGGTAGATCAATACTAAGAAAGGTTCTGGTTACTCTACAATTTGTTATTGCTATTATTCTGTTAGTATGTACATTTGTTATAATAAATCAAAGCAATTTCATGTTAACTAAAGATCTTGGATATAATAAAGAGCATCTTGTTTATGTTCCGCTGCAAGGTATTATCAAAGATAATCCTGAGATCTATCGTAAAGCCTTAGAAGAAAATACAAATATACAAAATATCACTTTCTTAGGAAGAAATCCTACCGAAATCTGGACCAACGGCAGCGGTTGGGAGTGGGAAGAAAAACCGGAAGATCTTGATCCGTTTGTTACATATCAGGGAGTAGATACGAATTATCTGGAAACATTCCAGATCGATATGCTGCATGGAAATTTTTATGATGAAAATTCAGATGCAACTGCGCAGATAGTGATCAATGAAAGTTTTGCCAAAGTGATCAGTGATGATAATCCTGTAGGTATAACCTTGCATCATGAGGATGATACTTTTCAGATCGCTGGTGTTACAAAAAATTTCCACTTTAAATCTGCTCATCATAAGGTAGGAGCGATTGCCATGTATTTAAATACAAACAATGATTTCAAGATAGTCTCATTTCGATATGCTTATATGAGAATAAGTGCAGAAAATATGCAGGAAACACTTAAATTTATCAAACACACAACACATTCTTTAACGCCAGATTATCCCTATGAGTTAAAATTTCTGGAAGCAGATGTGGAAAAACTTTACCTAAGCGAAGTACAAACAAGTAAACTTATCACATCTTTTGCTTTTCTGGCTGTGTTTATTTCCTGCCTTGGTTTGCTGGGCCTTTCAACCCTGATTACTCAACAGAGGATTAAAGAAATAGGTATTCGCAAAGTTCTCGGTTCTACAATCAGTCAGATTGTCGCATTACTTACCAGTCAATTCGTTAAATGGGTATTAATTGCTAATCTTATAGCCTGGCCTGTATCATATTATATCATGGAATCCTGGTTGAGAAATTTTCCTTACAAGATTACACTAAGTATCTGGTATTTCATTTTTTCCGGTTTGATAGCACTCATTATCGCTTTCGGTACGATCTCGCTCAACACAATCAGAGCTGCTAATCGTAATCCGGTTGAATCTTTACGATATGAGTGATTATTTTAGGAAATATTGAGAAACTTAGTTGTTCAGCATCGAACAAATATCTGTCCGCCAGCGAACAACTATTTGAGAGTGTAAAATAGCAGATAAACACCTAACTCATTGAAAAATAAGACTCTTTTTAATTGGCATAGAAAATGCAGTTTTGTATTACATGAGTATTGAATTGATGGAAAAGATAAAAAAGAAAGGAAGTCTGCTTCGGGCGGGAAGCAGACTTCCAAGTGAGTCAATTTATATTAAACTCACATCCCACAGGAAAAATATAAAAATCCCCGCATATAGCGCAAGTATTTTTTCCACCAATTCTAAAATAAATAAAATAGGCAAGGAGACAGCATGTTAAATTTAAAAGGAATTTTTAAATATTATTCCAATAATTTTGTAAAAACTTATGTTCTTAGAGACGTTGATTTACATGTGAAAGAAGGCGAATTTGTCACGGTTATGGGACCTTCCGGAGCTGGTAAATCTACGCTTCTATACATTATGGGAATGCTGGAAACATTAGATGATGGAGAATTTTATTACAAAGAAAATCCGGTACACAAATTCAACGAAAAGAAACGAACAAATCTTCACAAACACGAAATTGGTTTTGTCTTCCAGCAATATCATCTCATTGATGAGCTA
>QMNP01000162.1 GCA_003647825.1 Candidatus Cloacimonadota bacterium | reverse complement strand
TCTTTAGCTTGTTCTGCCATAAAAAGTTTCATCTTTTTAAAGAGTCCACGTCCACGGTAACGAGGATCGACAACTGCCATCCCTGTTTCACCGACAAGATCACTTGGATTGGGACGAACCAGCGCAAAATGACCAATAATTTCTTCAGAAGAATTAAGATAAATGCAGGAAGTAAGGTAACCACTTTTCAGCAGTTCTTTCACTTTTTCGGGATAATATATAAATTCCCATCCGTAAGTGTAGCCATAAGATCGATAAATGCATCTAGACATATTCACTGCGTCTTCCGGCTTCATTAATCGTATTGTAACCTGCTCGTTCGAGGGAGCACGCGGAATTTCCTTCGTTTCTTCCTGTTGGATATCTTTTAAACTGGCAATTTCATCATAAGAAAGATTCTTAATAATCTCAACTCGTTTGCCACCTCTTCCTATGTTAAGAAAGTTAATCTCATCGGCAAAAGCTTTCATTAAAAGCATACCCAATCCGGTGTTGTCATCCGGCTGGAACTTCGTGAAATCAAAAGGCAAACCCTGATCTTCTACAGCAACTACAATTTTACCAGGTCGTCGTTCCACGAATACAGAATATCTGCCAATTTCTTCTTCATCAAAGGCATGCTCAATCACGTTTAAACATGTTTCTTCCGTTACCAATTGCAAAGCTTTAGATTCTTCATCGGTAAGACCCAATCGTATTACAATTTTGCCTACAAACTCTACAATATCAGATAGATACTCAATTTTTGCCAATACGTCTAACTGAATTATCTGTTGGTTGTTTTGCATTATTGACTCCTCAATTATACTGATTATTTCAAAAAAGATCAATTGCAAGTCTGTTTGTCAATGAAATTGAAATTAGCACTCCTTTGTCGAGTCTGCTAAAAAATAATTTGACAAGCTCCCAAACTAAATTAATTTGTCCTGTGTTAGCGATATTTAGCAGAGTGCTTTCGCTAATGACAAAAAAAAGAGGATTATGAAAATGAAGAAAAATGAAATCAGGCAGCAACGGGTTCTATCACATCTGGTAGAGGAATATATACAAACTGTTGAACCGGTTTCATCTAAATTGATCTGTGAGAAATACATAAATAATGCCAGCCCGGCAACGATAAGGATCGATCTTAACAAACTGGAAAAAGAAAATCTGATCTGTCAGCCGCACACTTCTGCCGGTAGAATACCTACTATTTTGGGTTACCGTAAATATTTGGAAAAATTGGCACCCAAACTCGAAACAATATCTTATGAGAATACAGAAATTCTACGTAGTATATTAATTAAATATTATAAAGATATTCCCATGGCTCTGCATTACATAATGCAGCTACTGGCCAGAGAAACCGATCAATTAAGTTATGTGGCTGAGCCGGAAGTATCTTATGGATATTTATCTAAATTAGAAGTATTCAAAATTTCTGACAGCAAACTTCTTTTTGTGGTAAGTCTGGATTCCGGCCTTGATAAAACTGTAATTTTAAAATGCGAACACGGCATCACAGAGCAGCAGCTTAAATCAATTGTCCGTTATGCAAATGATGAATTTGTAGGCCACAGAATATATGATATCCAGAATCGTTATCTGGAAGAAACAACTGAAAAAATCAGTGAAGAAAATCGGTTATTGAAACTCTTTTTGGAAGAGCTGCAGAATGCTTTCACAGAGATCAGTAGTTATTTTATTCATTTTGATGGAAACATCAGTTTTCTAGAGCAGCCGGAATTCAATAATAAAAACTCTATTCTAACCTTTCTCAGTTTCATCCAGAGACAGGATTACCTGGTAAATCTAATGCAGAACAATAAAGAGGATAAACCCTATCAAGTGCTGTTGGGAGAAGATCTGGGGCAACCCGATCTGGCAGAATATGCCCTGGTCTATGCAAAATACGAAATCTTTGGAATTCCAGGATTTTTAGGAGTTCTGGGACCAATAAGAATGAATTATGAAAAAAATATCCCCATTATTCGGGATATCGCAGATATAATAACAAAAACTACAAAAAAAGGTATGGTGGTTCCAAAAAATGGTTAAAGATAAAGAATTGAACGAAACAAAAAATAGCGAAATCGAAGGATCTGATATCGAAGAGAAAAAAAATCAGATTCCTGAAAAACCAAAGAAGAAAAAGAAACTTTCTTCTAAAGAACAGATCGCTCTTCTGGAAATAGAAAAAGCAGAATTGAAAGATAAATATATCCGGGCTGCGGCAGAATTTGAAAATTTCCGTAAGCGAAATATTGCCGAAAAATCTAACTGGATCAAAAATGCAACCGAGCGCTTGGTGATCGAACTTTGTGATGTTGTAGATAACTTTGAACGTGCTTTACATCCTGAAAATGAAAAAAACAGAAAATCATTTGAAAAAGGTATTGAACTCATTTTCCAGCAACTGGAAAACATATTGAAGAAAGAAGGTGTGAAAAAAATTGAAGCTTTAGAGAAAGAATTCGACCCCAACTTCCATGAAGCTTTAGCTCACATCCCATCTGACTTGGAAGAAAATAAAGTAGTGGCGATCATTCAGAATGGTTATACAATGAATGATAAAGTGATCCGTCCGGTACGCGTAGCAGTATCGAACGGTGAAAAAGTAGAGAAGAAGTAACTCAAACATCTTGTTTGAGAAATTATAGAAGTGATAAAATATAGTCTTAATCTTGTTACGAAGTTTGTCTTCGTAACATAACCAAAGCATTTCCAAGGCAAACTTGGGAACGAGGAAAACTAAATAAAATGAAAAAAATAATATCAAATCGAGCAGAATATCGATTTTGACAAGGAGGAAAAATGGGAAAAATCATAGGAATTGATTTGGGAACTACTAACTCATGTGTAAGCGTAATGGAAGGTGGTAAACCCGCTGTAATACAAAATGCCGAAGGAACTAGAACTACTCCTTCTGTAGTTGCTTTTACAAAAGATAAAGAAAGACTTGTAGGTCAGATCGCAAAACGTCAGGCTGTTACTAATCCCAGAAACACAATATCTTCAATCAAACGTTTTATGGGACGTCAGTTGAATGAAGTTGGTTCTGAAATACAAAATGTAACCTACCAGGTAAAAGGTGGAAAATTTGGTGAAGCTACAGTTCACGTAGATGTAGAAAACAAAGATTTCACACCTCAGGAAATTAGTGCAATGATTCTTACAAAAATGAAAGAAACTGCAGAAGCTCATTTAGGTCAGAAAATAACAGAAGCAGTTATTACTGTTCCTGCCTATTTTAACGATGCTCAAAGACAGGCTACTAAAGATGCTGGTCGTATTGCAGGTTTGGAAGTAAAAAGAATTATTAACGAACCAACTGCCGCAGCTCTGGCTTATGGATTAGAAAGCAAGAAAGAAGAAAAAGTAGCTGTTTACGATCTGGGTGGCGGTACATTTGATATCTCTATCCTGGAAGTTGCCGAAGGTGTTGTAGAAGTTCTCTCTACAAACGGTGATACACATCTTGGTGGAGATGATTTCGATAAGAAGATCATGGATTGGATATTAACAGAATTCAAAAAGCAGGAAGGTGTAGATATTTCTAAAGATCCAATGGCAATGCAGCGTGTAAAAGAAGCTGCTGAAAAAGCAAAAATAGAGCTTTCAGGCACTCAAACTACAAATATTAATCTGCCATTTATTACTGCTGATGCCAGCGGTCCGAAACACTTGACCCTTGACCTTTCCTTAGCGCAGTTCAATCAGATGACATCTGACTTGATTGCTCGCTCTATAGAGCCATGTAAACTGGCTTTAAAAGATGCTAAATTATCACTTAGCGATATTGACGAGATCCTGCTTGTTGGCGGAAGTACAAGAATTCCAGCTGTTGTAGAAGCTGTAGAAAAATATTTCGGGAAAAAACCAAATAAAGGTGTAAATCCCGATGAAGTTGTTGCTGTTGGAGCCGCTATTCAGGGTGGAATTTTAGCAGGTGATGAAAATCTGAATGATATTTTGTTGCTTGATGTTACTCCACTTTCTCTGGGAATCGAAACCCTGGGTGGAGTTATGACAACTCTAATCGAAAGAAACACAACTATTCCTACTAAAAAAAGCCAGGTATTCTCTACTGCCGCAGATAATCAACCTGCAGTTTCTATTGTTGTATTGCAGGGTGAAAGAACAATGGCTGCCGATAACAGAAGGCTTGGTAATTTTGAACTTACTGGTATTCCAGCTGCACCTCGTGGTGTTCCACAGATCGAAGTTACTTTCGATATCGATGCTAATGGAATTCTACACGTTCATGCCAAAGATAAAGGAACTGGTAAAGAGCAGTCTATTAAGATCGAAAGAACCGGTTCTCTGGACGAACAAGAGATCGAAAGAATGGTGAAAGATGCTGAAGCACACGCCGATGAAGACAAGCAGAAGCAGGAATCAATTCATGCTCGAAACGAATTGGACACAATGATCTTCAGTACAGAAAAAAGCATTGAAGAACATGGAGCCAAGCTTTCTGATGATGAAAGAAAAAATGTAGAAGATGCAGTGAAAGAAGCTAAAGAAAAACTGGAAGAACTTAATAAGAAATCCAGCACCAAAGAAGAGTATGAAGCTGTTCGTGATGAACTGGCCAAAAAAGCTCAGAAGATCGGTGAGATAATCTATGCTGAAATGCAGAAACAGCAAAGCGCTGCTGGTGGAGCCGGCCCAGACATGCAGGATGCTCAATTTGATCCCAGCCAGATGGGTGGACAACAGCAACAACAGGAAGCCCCAAAAGCAGATGGCCCAGTTGATGCAGATTTCGAAGTAGTTGACGAAGATAAGTAAATTTATAATTTCTTCTTTCTCCTTATTTATAGGAAGAGATGAGTTCTGCATAATAGAGTGTTTTTGTGAAAAAAGAAAAAAAGTGTGTCTTTGCGAGTTTGCTTCTCGCTGTTGCTTACGAAGCAATCTCTATAAATAGTAATCAATTAGCAATATAGATT
>QMNP01000161.1 GCA_003647825.1 Candidatus Cloacimonadota bacterium | reverse complement strand
GATGATGGAGAATTTTATTACAAAGAAAATCCGGTACACAAATTCAACGAAAAGAAACGAACAAATCTTCACAAACACGAAATTGGTTTTGTCTTCCAGCAATATCATCTCATTGATGAGCTAACTGTTTATGAAAATATCGAAATGCCTTTATTATATCAAAAGATCAAAGGTTCCGAACGTAAATCTATGGTCTGCGACATTCTTGATAAATTCAACATTGTTGGCAAAAAGGATCTTTTTCCCAATCAATTATCCGGCGGGCAGCAGCAGCTTGTAGGAATAGCACGTGCCATTATAGGAAAACCCAGTTTACTGCTGGCAGATGAGCCTACCGGAAACTTAAATTCAGCTCAGGGAAAAGAGATCATGGACCTTTTTAAAAAATTAAATGAAGAAGGTACAACCATAATCCAGGTAACTCATTCCGAAGAGAAAGCAGCCTATGGGAATCGTATTGTGAATCTTCTGGATGGTAGAGTTGTAGAATAAAATCACTTTCGGAGAGTGAAATATAACATCCTGTTTCAGATGATTGGAAATGGGCGCGTAACACAAACTTCGAAACAAAATTAGCTTCGTTAAATTTGTTGCGCAATCCTTTGGGAGGGGATATGTATGAAAGTAAATTAGTTATATTTTGTTGTTTAATTATTTTTTCGTTTTCCATTTTTGCAGTAGAAATTCATGAAGTAGTTCAGGAAGGAAATCTGGCAAGGGTTCAGGAATTGATTGAAGCAGACAGTTCACTCTTAGAATTACAGGATGACAGACTTTTTACTCCATTGAATTGGGCTGTAACCCGGGGCCATCATGATATCTTTATGTATCTGCTGGAAAAGGGTGCAGATATCAATACTGTAGATATCGACGGCAGTAACTTGCTTATCAATGCAGGAACAGGTGGGAATTTTGAGATCATAAAATTCCTGGTTGAAGAAAAAGGATTTGATATTAATTTCGTCGATAATAACGGTGTAACACCATTCTATTCTTCCTGCGGATCTGGTAATGTGGAAATATTAAAATATTTTGTCGATAAAGGTGTAAATACACAAGTTCGCTCAATAATTGATGGAACTCCAATTGTATCTGCGATCTATTCCGATAGTCTGGCAGCATTTGAATATCTTTTGGAACTTGGATGCGAATATGATGTTCCTAATCAATGGGGGGTTACCCCTGTTCATTATGCAGCATATCGCGGACAAACAGAAATGCTGAAGATTTTAATGGATAAGGGAGTGGACATCTTTCAGGAAACAATGAGAAGAGAAACACCCTTCATCTGGGCAGTGGTTGCCAGACAATTTGAAACTGCTGATTTTCTGCTGGCCAACGGAGAAGATATAAATAGAAGAATATCCGGTGGAGTAACTCCAGTACACAGCGCATATAAACTTAGACCAGAAAGTATAGATTACCTTATAGAAAAAGGCGCTGACCTTACGATTGTAGATTCTACAGGTAACACAGTTTTACATACAGCATCCTGGTCACAGGATGATGGTCTAATTCGGAAACTATTAGAAAGCGGATTAGATGTTAATGCAGTGAATGATGATGGAGAAACACCACTAGTAAATGCCTGCTGGCGCGACAGTATAGATGTCATCGAGGTTTTGTTAGAATTTGGTGCTACAGTTGATGCATTAGAATGTGAAAATAATGGTCAATGTGTAACTGGGCAACGTTCCCCGCTGCATATTTGTGTCAGTGAGGGAAAAACTGATTTTGTTGAACTTCTGCTTGATTATGTAGATTCGGTAAATATGGTCGATAAATATTTCCTGCGTACACCTCTTCATTTAGCTGCAATTCGCGGACAGGAAGAAATCGTCAATATGCTGCTGGAAAAAGGTGCAGAATTGAATGCCAAAGATTATTTCAAAAAAACTCCTGCTTATTATTCCAGTATCTATGTTAATGATAATGTAACAGAAATTTTGACTTCAAATGGCGGTAAAATAGGAAAAATTCCCAAGAAATACAAACAGAATTTACTTGCTGAAGAAACGAAAGAAGGTGAAGCGGCCATCTATTTTATGAATCATTCAGGTTGGGCAATAAAAACAGCTAATAATCTATTAATTGTAGATTATTGGAGTCGTGGAAATGAACCGGAAAATTCCTGCTTGGCAAATGGCTGGATAAATCCTGAAGAGATTAAAGATTATAATGTCACAGTGCTGGTTTCTCATGAACACGGCGATCATTACGATCCCATAATATGGGAATGGAGAGAAACAATTCCAAATATCCGTTATGTCTTGGGAATAGAAGTTCCAGGCCAGGAAGACTACACAGTTATTGAACCTCAGACTACTCTGAATTACGAAAATTTGGATATTACTGCCTTTGAATCTAATGACTCAGGAGTTGGATTCGTGATTGTTTCCGATGGTGTAACTATTTTTCATCCTGGTGATCATGCTAATGAAACAAGAGATTTTTCCGGTACTTACTGGCCGGAAATCGAATACGTAAAAGAGAATTTTTCTAATATAGATATTTCTATGATGCCTATTCGAGGTTGCGGGCTTCCCGATGTAGAATCAGTTAGATTAGGCGTTATTCGCACACTGGAAGAATTGCAGCCAAAAGCATTTTTACCAATGCATTCTTTGGATGATGGTTTTCAATATCGCGATTTCATTGAAAATCTAAAAGAAGAAGGCATCGAGAAAACGAAATTATATTACCCTCTTGATCGAGGTGATCGTTTTATGTATAAAAAAGGAAAATTAATTTAAATTAGTTGTGAAATTATAAGTGGAAATAATGTGTTCGATAATAGACCAAGTTTCCTTGCTCCTTCCTTCTTGGTGTGTTATCGTTCACATTTTAACCCAAAAGAGGATTTAAGATGTTTAAGAATTATTTTAAAATAGCAGTTAGAAATATTAGTCGTCAAAAATTTTATTCCATTTTAAATATACTTGGCTTAGCTGTTGGAATCACCTGCTGTTTGCTGATAATATTGTACATTCAAACCGAACTCAGTTATGACAGATTTTATCAGAATTCAGATCGAATTTATCGATTGAACAATGAAAATAATATGGGTGGAAAAATTGATAAATACTGCAATGCTCCCCGTCCCATATCTCCTACCATGAAAGAACTCTATCCAGAAATATCAGAATATACTCGTGCTTGTGGAGTAAATGGTTTGTATACTCATCGTGCAAATTTGTATTTCGAAGAGAAAGCTGTTATCACAAATAAAATTTTTGCAGTTGATACAACATTTTTCAAGGTTTTTCAGAACGATTTTATTCATGGTACAAGTGAAGATGCTTTGTCAGATCCAAATTCAATTGTGATCTCAGAAAGTCTGGCCAATCGGATTTTTGGAAAATCTGATGTTGTGGGAGAAACTATTTCAATCGAGAATGTCGTTGATCTAATTGTATCAGCTGTCATTAAAGATCATCCCGGTAAAACGCATTTTGAATACGAAGCATTGGTTCCCTGGACCAGTCCGTTTGGAGCTTATAGACAGGGAGAAGAGAACGTTTGGTATGGTTGGCAGGTGTATCACTATTTTCTACTGGGAAATGGTGTAAACCCGAAAGAGCTGGAAGCAAAATTTCCAGAATTCTTTGAATCTTATATGAAAGAAACTTACGATAGAATAAATGGTACTGCCGTACTTACTCTACAGCCCCTCAAATCGATTCGCTTACATTCCAACCTGGTTTGGGAAATGTATCCCAACGGTGATATTATCTATATTTATGTCTTCAGCATAATTGGTGTATTTCTTTTATTGATAGCCTGCATAAATTATATGAATCTGGCTACAGCCCGTTCTGCCAGACGCAGTAGAGAAGTTGGATTACGAAAAGTTTTCGGTTCTAATCGCAGTTCATTAATAAGACAATTTTTGCTGGAATCTATCCTTATGGCTACTGCAGCTGCGGCTATTTCTCTTGTGCTGGCTGAGCTGTTGCTTCCTGTGTTTAATGAGATCACTTCCTTGAATGTAGAAATGAATATAATATCCAATCCCGAATATCTCTTTGGAACTATTTTTCTGGGAATGTTGATTGGATTCCTTTCAGGTGTTTATCCTGCTTTTTTCCTTTCGCATTTTCAGCCAGCTCAAACCCTGAAATCTGAATCTGTAAAAGGTGCTCAAGGTGCTGTGTTCCGTAAGATTTTAATATTGATTCAATTCAGTATTTCCATTGCCATGATCATTGGAACTCTGGTTGTTATCAAACAACTCATGTATTCCAAAAATAAAGATCTGGGTTTCAATAAAGACTACCTGATGGCGATCAATGTACAGAATCCTCAAATATTTCAGCAGATGCAGGCTTTTAAGCAAGAACTTATTTCGCATAAAGATATTACCGCCGTTTCTGCCTCTTTTAATATGCCTGGTACCACTTTCAACCGCTCTCCAGTTCGTGCAGAAACCAACGAAGGAGATATTCGGCAAATGAGTTGTCAGTTCATGCAAATAGATTTCGATTATCTCGATACAATGGAAATGGAAGTAGTAGCAGGAAGGAATTTTAATCGAGAAATCGAAAATACCTGGATTCAATCGGTATTGGTGAATGAAGCTGCTGTACGAAAATTCGGCTGGGATGAACCAATTGGCAAAAGAGTGGTTGCCTTCACAGATTCTCTGGGAAATGACAATTTTGCAGAAATTGTAGGTGTAGTTAAAGATTTTCATGCTAATTCAATGCGGCAGGAGATATATCCTGTTCTTATCTGGCTGATCACCGATGATATGCAGTTTCGATATCGGGAAAATCTGAGAGTATTTGTTCGTTTGAATAGCGAGAATTATCGAGAAACTATAGATTATATCGACGAAACATGGAATCGCTTTTCACCAGAAGAACCAATCAGGTTTGTGTTTGTGGATGAGCAGCTGAATCAGCTTTACCAAGCTGAAGAAAAATTGATTGTTCTATTCAGTTACTTCACATTCAT
>QMNP01000160.1 GCA_003647825.1 Candidatus Cloacimonadota bacterium | reverse complement strand
TTATGAATTTATGATCCCAATTGGAGATGAAACTTGGGAAATAAACCCAAGTGCAGAAAATCAATCTGGTTTGGGAATTTTTGTTCTGGATGATAATACCCCTGATCCACATGGCTTTGATGGTTGGTGGCCTTTAGATAATACCGATCTGTTCGATCCGGAAAACTTTGGAACTATTACTTATGGCGTAATTCCCGAAATTCCACCTGCTCCAGAAAATGTAGAATTAGTAGAAATAATTGATGAAACATTGTTGGAACTAAGTTGGGACATGCCTACGATAAATGACCTTGATCACTTTAATATCTATCTATCTATTGAAAGTGGAGCATTTGAATTATTTAATGAAACTGTTGGAACAGCATTTTATTACCCATATGTAATTAATGAGAGTCATGCTTTTTATATAACTACTGTTAGTCAGCAAGGTATGGAATCTGAACCTTCTGAAATTGTAGAATGGATGATAGTTGATTCTGAGAATCTACCAACTCCATTAGTAACAAAACTGAATGGGAATTATCCAAATCCATTCAATCCGAGTACAAATATTGCTTATTCAATCAAAGAATCTGGTAAAGTAACTCTTCAGGTTTACAATATCAGGGGGCAGCTTATTAAGACACTTATTGATGAAGTAAATGAACCTGGTGAACACGCCGTAACTTGGAATGGTAAAAATATTGCAAATAAATCCGTAGCTAGTGGAATATACTTCTATAAATTGAAGACTGATGATTTCCAACAAACAAAGAAGATGATAATGCTGAAATAGTGTACAACGACGTTACACGTGATCGAATATTCTGGTTCCTGAGTTTGTCTTGGGAGCCATTTATTTTTAGCTTGCGAAAATCGATATTGCATGATGAACTAAAATTATAGCGGATTATAAGATTTCTGGCAACTTGGCACTTATCAAATAACCAGTATCCAGAATTTCTGCTCTTACAATCAAAAGTTACATTTTCATGAGTGATCTGAAAACTACTAAGATAACTAACATTGAAACAATGGGTAAGAGGAAAGCATAATAGATGTTGATTCCACCCAGAACGCCCATTAATCCGGGGAGGATGATATTGCCTATTCCCAGAAATCCAAACAGCATTCCATTGAACATTCCTGCTTGGCTTTTTTCGATATGCTGCAGTACATATTTCTGGATAATAGGGAAAATAGGAGCCATCCCCAAAGCTGCGAACCAGAAGGCTAAAGGCCAGCCTTGCCAGAGTAGAATGCTAATGGAAACAAAAACTAAACTAACTGCAAGAATGATAGTCTTTTGAAATTTTAAAAAATTCTCGATCTGTTGTGCAAAAACTCGTCCTGAAGTGAAGATCAGCCAGAATCCGCTTAAGAACAGGGCACTGGATTCCTTGGTAAAGTTAAAGGCATCAATAAACAGATTACTGCTCCAAAGCACCATGCCGATCTCACTGCCGGCATAAAAAACCAGGATGATGAGAGAAAGATAAATAACTCTCATTTTCAGGATAGAAAGCGATTTTAGAAAAGGAACTTTCTCATAGATATGATCTGATAAGAATCTGGCGAATAATAGAAAAACACCAGTTCCAACTGCTAAAAGAAATGTGAATATAAAGATCAATTTATAATTCATATCAAGGTGCAGAATAAAGCCGATAATAGCAGGTGTTACAATTCCACCAAGTCCAAAAAAGGCGTGATACAAACCGAAATTCTGTAGGCGTTTATCAAGATGACTTAGAATGGTTGAAGTTACAGCCATACCGGTTCCTGTAGTAATTCCCAGCACAAACACAGCTGCAAAGAGCAAAACTGTATCAGAAGCAATATAAAATAAGAAAGCAGTTAAAGCTAGTGAAAAAAGAAAAAGAAAATTATACTTTCGAACTCCCATTCTGGAGATAAAAAAAGCTCCCAGAAAATTTGCCAGGATTCCGCCGGCAGAAAGAAATACAGGGAAAAGAGATGATGTAGTGATAGAGAGATTGTACTGATCTTGAAATGTAGTAATAAGTGGAGCCAGAGCATTTGCAGCGAACGAGACCAGAAACATTTCGAAATAGACCAGCCATTGCTGCCTTTTCTCGATTTTTAACATAGATAATTCAACCGTTGCAGATCTAATGATTTTATATTACAGCTGAACATCACCATTTCTGGTTTTGATCAAAACTTTACCTGGTAAATTCATCTTTCTGCGAAGTTCTATTAATTCCTGCACTTTTTCTTCTGCAATGGAATTCACATTTCCAAGCTGGATTGCATGGTGATAGATAGCAGCAAAATGTTCAAGCGTTTCTGTTTTGTGATAGGCAGATATCAGGTCAATGCCAACTGTAATAGAACCGTGATTTTCCAGCAATATTGCATCGGAAGTTTTAAGATGAGGGACTAAAGAATCTGGAACTTCATTTGTTGATGGTGTGCCATATTTTGCAAGAGGTACAGCGCCCAGAAACAGAACAGCTTCCGGCAATATATTTTTATTCAAGGGAATTCCTGAGACGGAGAAACTGGTGGCATAGGGTGGATGTGAATGGACGATCGCATTTACATCAGGTCGCTGTCGGTAAACCTCAATGTGCATCTTCACCTCACTGGATGGTTTAAATTTTCCGTTTAAATTAATGATCTCACCATTTAGTTTCATTTTAATGATCATTTCTTCTGTCATAAAGCCTTTGCTAACTCCAGTTGGTGTTGTAAGAATTTCTTCATTGTTCAATCTCACTGAGATATTTCCATCATTTGATGCTACAAAGCCTTTTTGCCAAAGTTTCTTCCCGATTTCTATTATCAGTTTTTTTTGTTCTTTTTCGTTAATCATTTAATAATCCTTTGAACACAATTGTGCTGAATTGAATTCTTCAGTCTCCAATTACACTCACAAATAACTAAACTTTTTGAAAAGAGATTACTGGCAAGAATTAAGTGTTACATTCATCAATTTCGCGAAGATTTGTGATTAATGAAGGAATGTTTTTTTGCTTTCACTTAAATAATCTATTATCTCGTTAGCTGTAACTCTACTAATGGCAGCTAAATAGATTATTGCATTATGTGCTAGGTTATTTGGAATATCAATTGCAATAATGCTTCTGGAGGTTTCAATGAAAAGATTCTGGATTATTTTGTTAATTTCGGTTTCAATTCTGCTTCTTATAATAGGTTTGACAATGATAATAATAGATTCTGAATATCTGCAGGGAACAATTCTTGTAGTTTCAGGATTGTTTTTTTTCTGTACTGCGATCATATTTAAGAAACTTGTACAGCAAGAAATATATTCACGCTCTAATGTTGCTGTTTTTTTTCCTCTTGGTTTCACATTGATGATCATCGGAACATCTGTTGTTTCTCAACCGGTAATTTGGATCTCTGGATTTCTAATCTATCTTGCAAGCGTTATTCAGATTCTTAATAAAAAATATAGAAAAAAATAAATCAGGAGGAAAAAATTAAAACTCATGTCCCACAAAACATGTTTCGATTTTTTTTATTGTTCATTCTATTGAACTTGATCTTTGAATTGCATGCTTTATTGCCAGTTAATTATTTGATAGTTGCAAATGAAGAGATCGAGGATTATACTACTTTCAATGAATTCATAGAATGGAAGACTACCAAAGGCTATCAGATAACAACAAACTTTGTCGAGATTTCAGCAACAGTTGAGGAAATAGATACCTGGGTAGAAGATCAGTATAACACCATAGATCCAGCTCCGGAATTTCTTTTAATTCTTGGTGATGTGGATGGGTTGTATCCCGTTCCCAGTCAAATCGATGGTTTTCCGGCTGGTCCCAGCGAAATGGTGTCCGATTTAGTGTACGGAGTGATCGGTGATGTGACAAATACCAATCGAGTTCCACAGATCCAGGTAGGAAGACTTCCTTTTCAAACGTTGGATGAATTCGATATCATGATCGAAAAAACTCTCTGGTATGAACGTGATCAATTTATATCAAACGCTGATATTTCTTATCTGGAAAATGTTTTGGGAGAATCAAACAACAATGATAATTATTGGGACTGGCGCAACTCATTGGTAGAATATGGAATGGGAAATTACTTCAATGATACAGCAGCAAATCCATACACAGGAAACACGAATAATATCAATGGCATTGCCTACTATTATCCTCATGCTGATACAACCGCTCTCATGCAGAATATAATTGATGATATAACAGAAGGAGTTGGCTTTTATTATTACATTGGGAATGCTGATAAATTCCAGTTGAAATTCCCCTTCTTTACCATCGATCATTTGAATCAATTGCAGAATTTTCAGAAATATCCGATTGTTTATATCGGGGGATGATGCGCTGCAACGTTCACAGAGAACGACTGCTTCGGAGAAGTATTTATAAAAATGGAAGATGCAGGTGCAGCAGCTTTGATTGGGAATACAGCTACAACTTATTTGAATTTTTCAGTTGCGATGGTTACCGGAAATCAAAATCCTTTTAACGGATTCTCACCTGATGAAATGGGATTATTTGATGCAATGATGCATCCTGAATACAATTCTATCGGGCAGGTTTTAACGGAAGTAAAAGTAGCGGCTGATCGAGTTACAGGAATGGGAGAAGATCTGATAACCTGGCACAATTATGCTATGAACCTGTTGGGAGATCCTTCCTTAAGTTTTTTTGTTGGTATTCCGCAGGAGATGAATGCAACATATCAATTCTATCCAGGATCAAATCCACTAATTACAGTTCAGGCAGAGCCTGGTGCCTATTTTGCCATTACCGATGAAAATGGAGTTTTACTCGGTGCAGATTTCACAGGAAATGATGGGAGTGGTTTTCTAAATCTTGACCCTGTAACAACTGATAATATAATACTTTGCATCACAGCTAAAAATAAGATTCCATTCCTGGTAGAAATCATTGTTACTGGATCAACCCAGAACCTTTTAGCAAATAGCCAAAACCAGTTATCCAATTACCCTAATCCTTTCAATCCA
>QMNP01000159.1 GCA_003647825.1 Candidatus Cloacimonadota bacterium | reverse complement strand
ATTCCACTTAAAAAAATATCACAAATGGAAGTTACCGAAATTTTGCGAGGTTAGTTAAATGACGGAAATCTTAAAAACGATAGATTTAAAGAAAAGTTATAAGGAATCAAACGGCAAATTGGAAGTTCTGCGGGGTGTTAATCTGAAGATAAATGCAGCAGAACTTGTAGCAATTACCGGTCAAAGTGGTAGCGGCAAAAGTACTTTGCTTCATCTACTCGGAATGCTGGACAATGCGGATTCCGGCAAAATATTTTATTACGGAAAAGAGAAATTAATGACTGCAAAAAATATTAATGAATTCCGCAATCAGAATGTCGGCTTTGTCTTCCAATTTCATTATCTTCTGGAAGATTTTACGGCAGAAGAAAATGTGGCCATGCCCATGTTCCTGGCTACAAAGAATTTCAGTAAGAGTATAAAAGCAGCTAGAGAACTTCTTAAAAGCCTGGATATTTTAGACCGTAAGGAACATTATCCAAATCAATTAAGCGGTGGGGAACAGCAGCGTGTTGCTGTAGCTCGCGCTCTTATAAATAAACCGGATATTGTATATGCAGACGAACCTACGGGAAATCTGGATGCAAGACACAGTGAAGAACTGGTAGAGCTGATCATTAATTTAAACAAAGAACACGGGCAGACTTTTGTTCTGGTTACACATGATAATTCAATAGCTGGTAAAATGACCAAACACTTCCATCTCGAAAATGGAGTATTTGTTTAAAACGGGAATCAGATTTTGAAAAATAGGAAGTGGCTGCTGATAACAGTATTGGTTGTATTAATAATAAATATAACCTTTTTTGTATTGGTTCGTCTGGCTGGAGTTGATAAGATTGTTCAGCAGAAGTTCTCTGCGGCTTTATCTAAAACCCTCCGGGCAAAAGTTCAAATTGGAAGCTTTACATTTAACGATAAGCAACTTAAGGTTACTGGACTGCAGCTTGAAAATCCTGGAATATTCGAGCTTGAAATTAAGCAACTTTATGTGCAATATAATCTTCCTCAATTACTTCTTTCAAATTTCAAGAATCTACATTCTATTAAACATATAGATATTTATGATCCGATCCTGCAGTTAAATATAGAACCATCCGGTGAGAAAAAGAAAAGCTCAGGATTCAAAATCCCTGATATTTCAAGCTATTTTGAGAAGTTAACTATAAATAATGCCACTGTTTCTGTTAATTATTCCAGCAATAAAATTAAAATTGAAGAAAACTGGAGTAATTTACATCTGAAAATTAAAAATACGAAGAAATCATTAATAACTTTGAACTCGGGTAACGCTTCACAGGATACCGTTCATGTTGTTGTAAAATTGAATTCCGGTACGATAGAAGAAGCCAGGTTTGACATCGGAAAATTAAGTCTGGATAAATTACATGTTCCTGCCATTTCTGAAGCTGGATTCTCTCTCGATCTTTCTGGCGAATTCAAAGATAACCTTCTTTCTTATAAGGGAGGAATAAATAATATTACTGCTTCAGTGGCAGATAGAGCTGTAACGTCAAAACAATTATCCTTTAGTGGTAATGATAAGAAAATCATTACAAAATTTGAGGAACTTGTTCTGGATGGGAATGAAATCTCTGCCGAATTTGAGATTAAGGATTTTTTATCAGCAGAAAGAAATATTCACGGCTCAGTTTCAACTTATGATGTTGAACTTAATCAATATTTTGATAAAATTTCTGGTTTGGCAAATACAGACATTAAAATAAATGGCTTGATCTCTGATCCGATAGTAGAAGTTGAAGTTAGATCAGATTCAATTTTTGCTTATGACCAGAGTCTGCTAAATGCAGATATCGAGGCTGTCTATCAGAATAAGAAAGCAAATATTGAATTGATAAATGCAAATTGGTTACAGAATGAAATCACCGGTAATGGAACTTACAGCACAAATGGGAATATGGAATTCAACCTGTTTTCTGAGGATTTGATCTGGGAAGAAAATGCTCATGGAATTTCAGGAGATCTTACATGCAAAATATCCAGAAATGATGCGCTATTGATTGATCTGGAGATGAATGATCTTGTATACAGCAACAATGATCTTGAACTTAGTGATCTTAAGTTAAACGCTCAAATGGCAGATAAAGATTTTATTGCTCGCTTAAGCAATGAAAGAGAAGATTTGATCATCAATTTGAATGGCAGTCTAGATCCAAAAGAAGCACAAGCCAGCATTGAACTGAAAAGATTTGATCTGGGTCCGATATTTTCAACAACTTCATTACCAATGCTGTCAGGAGAATTAGAGATTCAGGCAAATGAATTTAGTATTATTGTAAACTCATCTCTTCGGGCATATGACAAAAAATACGGTAAGCTCAGCGGAAGATTGGCAACTAATATCGCATTGAATCTGGTTGATAAAACATCACTGATCAACATGCGTACACATAATGCTAAATTTAATTATGAAGAATTCAGTATGAATCTACTTGCTCAAGGTACTTTGGATAGCATCAGAACAACTAAATTTACCATCAATAATAATCTTGATATCGACGGCTGGTTTAGTTTGAAACCCGATTTTAATTATGGTGTTAAGTTAAGTGGTGATGATATTAAGATCAAAGAATTTGCGCAGTATTTTATGAGCTATTATACATATAGCGAAATAAAGGGATCTACCAGTTTTGATCTGGAGTACGATAGTAGAAATAAAGGGGCCGCAACCGGATATATTGCTCTTGATCAATTTACAATCGGAGATTTCAAGAAATTTGACAGCGAGATATTCTTAACTGGTAACAATGAAAAAATTACGTTGCAAAATAGCTATGTGTGTTGTGATAGTACCAAGTTACTCGATCTGAATAGTGAGATTATTCTAAAACCTGATTTCGAGATACAGGCAAAAGGGAAGTTAAACACTCTTTCATTGGAAGATATTTTCCCTGATGATAAAATTCGTGGTATTATCGATGGTGAGTTTTTCTTCTACAATGGAAATGGAAGAAGCAGATTAACGGCAGATTTCAATGCTGAAAAATTCCGAGCTAATAAACTGAAGTTTGATAAGATCAGGTTTTCTTTTACGCAGGAAGATAGTCTTCTAATTATTGACGAACTTACTGCCAAAAGAGGAACACAGTTTGATTTTAACAGTAGCGGTGCTATTGGATTTAATCTGCTTAACAGCAACTCATATCCCGATAGCAACCGAATATCAATGAAATTCAAAGGCGACCTTTTCTCATTTTTGAATAAACAATCTAAAGCTATAAGATACGGTGAATCTGACTGTGAATTTGAGATGACGGTGGGAATGGGTGAAAATGGACTTTCCATTGATAAGGGTTTTTTTGAATTGTTAGATGGCAGCATGAACATCCAGGATCAACCAAACAGGATTGATAAATGCAACATTAATTTTAAAATTGCAGATGATAGATTGTCGTTAAATGAGTTTAAGTTGAATGTAGGGGAAGGAACACTTTATATAGAAAATGAGATTATGCAAAATGACACCGATTTTCGTTTGGGTATGTTGAATCTCGGGAAATTCAAGGTTTATACTTCCCAGGAAGGATTGCAGATCTATATGCCGAAATATACTCCGGCAAATACAATGGTCAACGCATCAATAGCAGGAAGAAATTCAGATTATATGGAAATCACCGGTCCGTTTGATGATCTTAAGATTTTGGGTGACATAACTGTATCTAATGGTGACCTGATCTATCCGCCGGATACAGAAAATTTATTAAAACTATTTAACACCGTAACAGAAGTAAAAGAACCTGAATCCGATCCAGTTGTACTGCCGCTTTCCTTTGATCTCATGCTGCATTTAGGTGAGAATGTGAGATATGTAACTTACCCTGTAGATATAAAATTAAAACCTGCAGGTTATCTGCATCTGGAGTATTTAGAAGGTGAATTCCAGAAACCGGAAGCTTTGTTCATTGCCGATGAAGGTTCAGTTGATATGTTCGGGACAACACTCATTCTGGATTATATGCAGGTGGATCTCACGAAACTGGGAAAAGGTGTAAATATAGCCGGTACATTTTATAAGAAAACTAGCGATGGTAGTTTAATTACATTAGAAATTTTTAACGACGATTCAGTGGACAAAGGTTCAAGTAATTTAAGGTTTGAATTACTTAGTGATAATCCGAACGACTTAATAACAGATATTCTTTCTAAACTTCGATATAATAGATCAATGAATGAAATTTCTCCTGCCCAGAGAAAGACATTACTACAAGATGAAGTTATTCAAATTGCCGGCTTAGGTTTAGAATCTGCCGTATTAGATCCCCTCATTTCTCCTGTAGAAAATACCATTCGCAAGTTTTTCCGTTTCGATTATTTTCATATGCAAACCGACCTTGTACAGAACCTTTTTGCCAGTTATTCGTCTGAGAATAAATTGGATTATATCACATCCGAAGAGCAGATCCAGATAGATAAATTCACATCTGAATTATTTTTAAATAACCTGTCGATAAGTGCAGGGAAATATCTAACTCGTAAGGTATTTATAGATTATGAAGCTCGTTTTGAAAAGCAAAGTGAGAATCTTGATGAAACAACTCTGGGTGTTTTCCAGGACTTTACAATTCGTTATGATCTGCCTTGGAAATTAAAAATTTCATATATTTTTAGAATACTACCTTTCGATGTAGAAAATCAACATCAGATAATGCTGGAAAGATCGTTTAAATTTTAATCTCCTAACAGAATGATTTTGAGATTTGTAAATACGAAATCAAAATTTCTATAGTTGAGCTTTGCTTATCCGTTGAGTTACATTTTTACTTCAACAACAAGCATTTCTTATTGGCTACAGCTTTACCATCCACTTCCAATTGATAAAAATATACTCCCGAACTAACTACTTGATTATTTTGATCGGTACCGTCCCAAGTTATGGAGTGCTGACCTGATGAAAGCTGATCACTCGTTCCTAAACTCCCGTTTGGGAACGTGAACACTTTCACTTTCTGCCCT
>QMNP01000158.1 GCA_003647825.1 Candidatus Cloacimonadota bacterium | reverse complement strand
GATAGAGCAATATATTCAGTTGCTTCTGAGATCACACTATCTTGAAAAGTGATGTTAAAAGGTGCTCCGCCTGTTTCAAAGAAAGAACTCACCTGGTAATTTTCAATTACACTTGTTCCAATTTTATAAATGGAAATATCCTCTGTAGAGAAATTCTGTAATTCAAATTGAAATGAACCCAAAGGTTCGTTTTGCGGTTTTGTGAATTTTAAATAATCATCGTCGGTTTTATATTCACGCCAATAGGTAAGTTCAAAATAATCAAGCAGCACTTGCTCATTTTCTATGTTTGGTAAGCCGGGTAAACTTACAAAAAGGTTATTTACGCCATGTTCAAGATCACTGTTTACAATCGGATTATCTTCGTTCGAAAACAAAACTTCCGTCTGGCCATACCACTCTTTCTGATCAATGAGTGCAGTATTTATATTTACTTGCGCTAAATGATTGATCTGTTCATATGCATCAATATCATAAGTAGAACTGAAAAGACATACTTCAGCAGTAAATTTTAGAATATTTGTTTCATGCGGATATTGCAGATCAAAAGGAATGATCTTAATTCCAGGCCCATTGATTTTACTCCAAAACCAGATATCTTCCCTGAAGAAGTCAGGAGAATTATAAACATATTGAGCACCAAGATGATCGATAGAATTTTGTTCTTCAACATGGATGGTTTGCTGAAAACTGGTAGGAATGGTTATTTCGGATTGACCATAATTTACCAAACCGCCATCTTCAACTGCCATTCTTGCTCCAGGTTGTTCCAACAGGCTTAGAAAATATACATTTTCCGAAGTATAATCATCATAATAACTTGTTTCTCCGGCATGCCTGGTTCCATAGAATTCTATATAATCACCTTCATCAAATGATCCATCACTTTCTCCAGAAAGATAAATTGGAACCGGTCCATTTTCATCAGACAATTCTAAAAATCTGGGATCAATATCATCCCAGTCAAATTCCATTTCATATTCAATTGGATAATCCGGATCTGATAATGCTTCAGTAAGTTCCTCGAAAGAAATTTGATATATTCCGTCTTCATCAACAACAAATTTTACTTCATTGACCAGATCACCGGATCTAGTTGTTGCAACATAGTGTGAAGTAACCTCTTTCTCTTTGCGCCAATGTTTAGAGGTAGTATTATTTAAAAAAAACTTATCACCAATATCATCTTGATCAATATAACTTCTACTCAAACCAGGTGTGCTTTTCTGTTTTTTATTGCCATTTATAGAAATACGAAATGTAACCTCAGTAGTTATTAGAAGCTTTTTTTGATCATATACATATTGGAATGGAAAAACCGAAAAACCTGCAAAATATCGATTCCCAAGATAAGCAGAGTCACCTTTTTTTATTAAAGCTTCCGGATATAATTTTGAAGATGTCTTATTCTTCTTACTATAGTTCGGACGTTCATAGAAGCTATCCTGAATTTGAATAATTGGGATTGTAGGGACAGTTTTTTGTTTTTTATTTATAATAGAAATATTAAAATTTCCATCAACGGGAAGCCCGATACATTCACTGAAAGTGGGAAGCGAAGGCTTATAATCTTCTGCTGAAAGTACAGATCCAATACAGGTTATCTTATTTCTGGTTTTTCCGTTAGTTTCAATCTTCTCGATGCTATATTCGGGAAGTGTAAATTTCACAGTTAAGCCATCTTCAGATTGATCGAGAACTTCAAACGTATTTCCAGACAAATATCCTGATAATAATACCCAAGATAATATTAATATATTTTTAAACATTAAAAGCTCCAATTCCTTTACAAATTACGTTATTGAAAATATAGCATTTTTGACAAGTACAAAATCTGCTAAAATTCGAATTTAATAATTCTTTTGTAGCTGCTACTCAAATAAAATCTATATTTAACTATGTATTGTACAAATTAATCTATTCAAAAACTAATTTTTTTAGAAATCACGAGAGATTTTCTAATATCAATTTAAACAGCTGCAAGCTGGATTTCTTGCGTACAGAATCTCGGTTTCCTCGAAATACAAAATTTTGATGCAGGAGATTATCTATAAATTTGACGGCAATGTGAACAGTTCCTACAGGTTTTTCTTCTGTTCCGCCATCAGGACCGGCAATTCCAGTAACTGAGCCGGCAATATCCGCAGCAAATAATTTTGCCGCATTACTAGCCATTTCCAAAGCAGTCTCTTTACTCACAGCACCATGTTTTTTCAGGGTTTCTTTCTTCACTTTTAGAATTTTGTTTTTTATTTCATCAGAATAACAGATCAGTCCACCGACAAAATATTTTGACGATCCAGCATGAGAAGTAATTAGATTCTGTATCATTCCACCTGTGCAGGATTCTGCCATAGCCAGCTTCAAATTATTCTGAACCAGCATCTCATGAACTCTTCTGCTGATTTCTTCCAGTTCAATATCGACATCGATATCTTTTTTTAGAGGTTTAAATCCCCATCCTTTTACATCGCCATGCTTTACTGTGCCATCCGGCTGTTTTCCACGCATTGCTTCTTCATCGGTTCTGCCTAATTCATCGCGTTCCATAACTTTTATGTGTAATTTCTTATAGCGGACTGTATCATCAACTTTCAGAACACGTCTTTGTTTGAAGCAGGTCTCGTCATTTACAGAAACCTGACCATGTTTTATTGCCAGACTAACTTCTCTATATTCTTGTATAGCACCAGCAGCTTTTAAAATTTGAAAAAGGTAGATAAAACCACCTTTGTCTATCCAAAATTTCATAGGCTTCCTTTAGTATGATTTTGCGAAAATAACTCTTTTGTCACTTTCTTCATCACAATAAATGCATTTTCCAGATTCTTGCTCAGCATCCAATGGAATGCATCGGATCGTTACTTTCAAGTCATCTTTTATTTGTTCTTCACACTTAGCATTCCCGCACCAATGACTCCTGGCAAATCCACCATGAATCTCCGGGTTATTTTTATTTTTTGGTGTGAAGAAATTATAGAAATCATTCTTATTATCAATTTTTACTATATTTTGTTGTTGAAAATTCAAGGCTTTTTGATAAATGTTGTTTTGTATCTCATTCAAAGTGGAAATCAGATTTTGAGTAAATTCATCAACGTTTACATTTTTTTTATCACGTGGTTCCAAATCTCTTCGACCCATGAAAACAGAATTACCATCTACATCACGAGGTCCAATTTCCAAGCGGATTGGAACACCTTTTTTTATCCATTCCCACAATTTTTCTCCACCACGAAGATCTCTATTATCTACATGCACACCAATTTTTTTATCATCAAATCTTAGAGTTTTGATTTTCTCTTGAAGTTTACTGACAAATCCCAGAACTTTCTCTTTTTCCTCATCATTTCGATAGATGGGAACAATTACAACATGTTTTGGTGCAATGCGAGGAGGGAGAATCAGGCCATTGTCATCACTGTGAGCCATGATTATGGCACCGATCAATCTGGTAGTTACACCCCAGGAAGTAGTCCAGGCAAATTCTTCCCGTCCATCTTTATTTTGGAATTTAATTTCGGATGCTTTGGCAAATTTCTGTCCAAGAAAATGTGATGTTCCAGCCTGCAGAGCTTTGCGATCTTGCATCATAGCTTCAAAAGTGAAAGTTGATTCTGCTCCGGGAAATCTTTCAGATTCAGTTTTCTCACCTTCAATAACAGGCATTGCCAGATAGTCTCTGGCAAAATCGGCATAAAGCTTTAAGATGAGCATAGTTTCATCAACTGCTTCTTTTTCCGTTGCATGAACGGTGTGACCTTCCTGCCATAAGAATTCGGTAGTTCTTAAAAAAAGTCGGGTTCTAAGTTCCCAACGCACAACATTAGCCCATTGATTTATAAGAAGAGGAAGATCGCGATAAGAATTAACCCATTTGGCAAACGAAGCTCCAATTATAGTCTCACTTGTAGGACGCACGATGAGCTCTTCTGTTAGTCTTCCAGCGGGTTTTAATCCGCCTTTGCCGTTATCTTCCAAACGTGTGTGAGTAACAACTGCACATTCTTTGGCAAAACCTTCCACGTGCTCAGCTTCTTTTTCAAAAAAACTCTTCGGTATGAAAAGAGGAAAATATGCATTAACGTGCCCTGTCTCTTTGAATTTATCATCAAGAGTTCTTTGAATATTTTCCCAAATTGAATAACCCCATGGCTTGATAACCATGCATCCTCTTACATCACTGTTCTCTGCCATGTCAGCAGCTTTCACAACTTGTTGATACCAGAGGGGATAATTTTCCTCTCTCGTGGGTGTGATTGCTGTTTTTGCCTGTTTCGCCATTTATTTTCTCCAATTAAATTTAAATTACTTATCTAAACTTTTTTAGGACACTTCTTTGTCAAATCAAAAAAATCGAGAATAAGTTATGTAAATAGAAGTTATTGGCTATTCTTAGAATTATATTTTTTTTTAAAGCTGCATGATTTGAAAGCCATTAAACCTAACTATCTTGACACTTATGAAGATAAAATTGATTTGGAAAGTATGAATAAATATGATGTTATAGTGGTTGGTGCTGGCCATGCAGGTATAGAAGCAGCTTTGGCTGCAGCCAGGATGGGAGCAAAAACCTTAATCTTTGTTATAAAGATAGAATCTGTTGGTAGAATGAGCTGCAATCCTTCGGTGGGAGGACCAGCCAAAGGGCATCTAGCCAGAGAACTTGATGCACTGGGAGGAGAAATTGGCAGAGCTGCTGATCTCTCTGGAATTCAATTCAGGATGTTGAATCGCAAAAAAGGACCGGCTGTCTGGGCTCCCCGCTCACAAAATGATCGAGCGCAATACACCACAGTTATGTTGGAAGCGTTAGAAAAACAAACGAATTTAGAAATTTTAGAATCCACAATAGATGAGTTAATTATTTCCAAAGATGGAAAAGAAATTCTTGGAGTTCAATCTCAACTGGGAGAAGAATATTTTGCTCCGAAAGTAATCCTGGCAAATGGTACATTCTTACGAGGGAAAGTACATGTGGG
>QMNP01000157.1 GCA_003647825.1 Candidatus Cloacimonadota bacterium | reverse complement strand
ATTGTACCAGTAGCATCCTGCGTAAGCGTTTGGTCGATTTTAATTCCTACTTCTGTGCCTTTTTTAGATTTACCCTCAATAATGTGATCTGAAAGAATCTTTTCGACAATGTTTTTTCCCATTATTCCCTCTCATTTCTTCATATTTTTATATTTTTATTTAATAATTATTTTCTTCTGTGGTTGTTTGGTTTAGGGTCGCAACTTTTGATAAGTTTTTAAAAAATTATGTTCTTTTTGAACTGCTACTAGTGTTACTGAAATAAGAATTATGGATATTTCTTCCATCTCTTTCCTTCACTAATCCTAAAAAATTTTTGGGAACAACAAATTTTGGGATAGATAAGTGTCAAAGCTTTTTTTAATTATTTTTGCTTAAGCAAATATCGATAGAATATTAACTCATATTCTCACTTAGCCTATTATATATTCATATCATACATACTGCCTTTATTTCCAGATAGTTACGGCATATTTTTTTAACAATATTACACGCTTGCAAATATCTTCTTTTCAATGAAAATATTGCCGTAAATTAATGATATATTTTGATTTTGAAATTCGGTATTATCCAGACCATTTCGAGAAAAAACTTTACAAAAATTTCATGTAGAAAACAAATAGACCGACGGTCGGTTGGCATGATTAGTGATTGAAGATTGAAGATTGAAGATTGAAGGATTTTAAAAATGGCACGTATAGTAAAAAAGGCTTCTGAAAGGCACAATGAGATCTTGCAGAAAGCACAGGAACTTTTTTATAAAAATGGTTATAATAAGACTTCCGTAAATATGGTTATCGAAGCGCTGGGAATTTCCAAAGGAGCTTTTTATCATTATTTCAAATCCAAAGAAGAGTTGCTGGATTGCCTATCTGAAGAACTCACAAAAAATATCAAGCACAAAATCGAAGCAGTGATAAATGATCCCAACTTAAATGCAATTGAAAAACTGAATAAAATGTATTATGAATCCGGCAGCTATAAAGTTGAGAATATTGAATTTATTATGGCTATTACAGATGCCCTCTATAATGAAGATAATCTCTTATTACGTCACAAATTCCATAATAAATCAACCGAAGATTTTTTACCTTTAATGGCAGCTATCTTTCAGCAGGGAAAGGAGGAAGGTGTTTTCGAAATTGATAATCCTGTAATTATGGCTCGAACTATTCTGCTATTTGGGATGAGCATCGCTGAATATAATGCCAAGCTCTTACTGCAGTTGAACGAGTATCCTGAGAAACTGAATGAATTGTATGATCATTTTTATATCTATCAGTCTTCTGTAGAACGAATGTTAGGTGCACCAAAAGATTCTGTGATTGCTTTCGATAAAAAATTTTTTGCAGCGTTCGGTAAATTTTTAAAGGATTCAAAATGAGAAAAACAGCAATTATTTTATTCTTAATACTCTTTGTAATCTCGTTAAATGCTATTGAATTCAATTTGGCTCATTATCTCAGTTTAAGTGGCAGAGTATATGAAGAAGATATTATTCAGAGTTATTTGGCTCGAACCAGATATCAGCCCGACCTCTCCCTCACTTTCTGGCAGAAAGATTTTTGTAAATTAGATATGCAGCAGATAGCTGATTTTGCCTTGCAATTTAATGAACAAAAATCCGAAAATAATAAAGATTTTAATCTGGATATATCAGCTGGGATGTACCGCAGCTGGCTGCGTTATTCAGCAGAGCAATATGAGATCAGGCTGGGTTTACAGCAGATTAATTTCGGAACAGCCACGATTCATAGACCACTTAAATGGTTTGATAATATCGATCCACGAGATTCCAGAAAAAAAACTGATGGAGTTTATGCTCTGTTGGGGAAAAAGTATTTTTTGAATAATGCTAATCTCTGGTTCTGGTTATTGAAGCCGGATGATCTTAAATCTGAAAATCTTTTCGAGTATATTTCGGAAAATGTAGAAATCGGTGGAAGGATTCAATATCCTTTTCAATATTGTGAAGCTGGATTTAGTGTTCATCATAGTAATTCCGAAATTTTTAAAAGCGAAACCAAAATAGGTCTGGATCTGCGTTGGGACATGGCTATTGGTTTCTGGGTAGAATCTTCACTAAATATTTATAATGATAGGAATGATAAATTTTATTCACGTTTATTCATGTTGGGTGGTGATTACACATTGGGAATTGGAAATGGAATTTATTGTCTTATGGAGCACCTGTATTTTTCAAACATGGAAACTGAATTGCTTGAGCCGGCAGATCGTTCTGCTGCTACTTCACTACTGCTTTCATACCCGCTTGGTTTATTTGATTCGGTGAAGAGTATAATATCCTATAACTGGTTATCAGAAGTTGAATCTTATTATTTATCATATAATAAAAGTTATAATTATCTATCAATTTATTTGAATCTATATCTAAATCCATATTCTGATGAAGTTTCAACTATAGAAGGATTCGATGAAGGTAAATCTATTGAGTTAATGTTAGAAACTAAGTTCTAACTATATTAAAAAAGGAGTACTTATGGCTCTTATTGAAATCAATGGGATGATAAAAGAATATCCGATGGGAAGGGGGAAATTTACTGCTCTTAAAAACATTGATCTGGAATTTACTGAAGGTGAATTCACCGGAATTGTTGGCCCGAGCGGCTCTGGTAAAACTACTTTATTAAATATCATCGGTTCGCTGGATGTACAAAGTGATGGATCGGTACGCGTGATGGGAAATGACATCGAGAAACTTTCCGGTAAACAATCTTCCAAATTGCGCAGTAAGCATATTGGTTTCATTTTTCAAACCTATAACCTGCTGCCGGTTTACACGGTTTTTGAGAATGTAGAATTTCCTTTGATCCTTCTGGGAATGTCAACAGAAGAACGGAAGAAAGCTGTATTGGAAGCTCTAGATTGGGTTGGATTAACAGATAAGATCAAGTCGCGTCCTGCACAGCTTTCCGGTGGAGAATGCCAAAGGGTTGCCATAGCTCGTGCAATAGTTAAGAAACCAGATATTGTGCTGGCAGATGAACCAACAGCAAACCTGGATGCTGAGAATTCTCATCATATCTTAAAAACGATGAAAAAGATCAATGAAGAGCTGGGAACTACTTTTATATTCTCTACCCATGATGCTAAAGTTATCTCATACCTTAAACGTAAGATCACTCTGTTGGATGGAAAGGTCTTCAAAGACGAAATTGTAGAATGAAAAAACTTATGATAAATTTCCTACTTTATTTTCCACCTCTTATAGTTTCCGTCATCCTGAGTTCATCGAAGGATGAAGTCCTCTTACAAGATAACTCACGAAGAATTCTTTCACACTTCCCTTCGTCAAGCTCAGGATAAACTAGCTCAGTGTGACATAAGTAAGGTTTGATATTATGAGTAAAATGTATTGGGTATATATCTTAAAGTGTTCCGATGGAAGTTATTATACAGGTTCAACATCCAATATAGAAAAAAGAATATCTGAACATCAGAATGGGTTAATCAAATGTTATACGTATTCACGACGACCAGTCAAGCTCGTTTTCTCAGAACATTTTAATAGAGCTTATGATGCAATATCTGCTGAAAGACAAATCAAAGGCTGGAGAAGAGCGAAGAAAATAGCTTTAATTAATGGTGATTTTGATTTGCTTGTGAGATTATCAAATGAGAAGAATCTAAAAAAGGATAAAAATGATTAAACATACGATCTTGCAGCATATAACTACTGTCATCCTGAGTTCATCGAAGGATGGAGTCATCTCACAAGAAAACTTACGGAGAATTCTTCTACACTTCGACAAGCTCAGTGTGACATTAAAAGTATTTGATATAATTAATAATGTTTCTGTCGAGAGTCTCTCTCAACACACCCCTGTCATCCTGAGTTCATCGAAGGATAGAGTCCTCTCACAAGAAAACTTACGGAGAATTCCTCCACACTTCGACCAGCTCAGTGTGACATCAAAAGTAATTGATATAACAAATAATGTTTCTGTCGCTGGTCTCTCTCAACACACTCCTGTCATCCTGAGTTCATCGAAGGATGGAGTCCTCTTACAAGAAAACTTACGGAGAATTCCTCCACACTTCGACAAGCTCAGTGTGACATCAAAAGTAATTGATATAACAAATAATGTTTCTGTCGAGAGTCTCTCTCAACACACTCCTGTCATCCTGAGTTCATCGAAGGATAGAGTCCTCTCACAAGAAAACTTACGGAGAATTCCTCCTCACTTCCCTTCGTCAAGCTCAGGATAAACTAGCTCAGCGTGACATAAATAATTAGAAATGAAAAAATTGAAATAATTGGAGGTAATAGATGATCTTCAAACTAGCCTACAAGAACATAATGGGAGCAGGTCTGCGAACCTGGTTAAATATCTTCATTCTCTCACTTGCATACTTCACCATTATCGCCATGCAGGGTTTGTTTCTGGGCTGGCAGGAAGATGCTTCTCGTGAAATGAAGAACTGGGACTTTGCCGGCGGACAATACTGGCAGCAAAATTATGATCCTTTTGATCCGTTTACGTTAGAAGACAGCCACGGAACCATTCCTGAAGACCTGCAAAAACTTATATCAGAAGGAAATGCTATACCGATTCTGTTTTCACCAGCCACGATTTATCCTGAAGGCAGAATGCGTAATATTGTGCTCAAAGGAATCGATCCGGAACAGAGTTTATTGGAACTTCCAACAGAGTATCTGAAGAAATCTGATGATGATATAAGTTGTATTGTTGGATCTGGTTTTGCCGATAATCTAAACATAAAAGCAGGTGATTATCTTGTGCTGCGCTGGCGTGATAAAAACGGCACTTACGATGCACGTGACATAAAGGTAGCTTATGTTTTTTCTACATCTGTGATTACAGTAGAAAGCAACCAGATCTGGATTTCATTACCTGTTTTACAAGAAATGGTTGGACTTCCAAATGAAGCTACGATCATCACAGTAAAAGATGAAATGTATAATAAAGAAATCCCTGGCTGGAATTATCGTGATCTGGATTTCCT
>QMNP01000156.1 GCA_003647825.1 Candidatus Cloacimonadota bacterium | reverse complement strand
CAAGTAGCGCAGGAAATATATTCCGGAAGTAGTTCCAATGATGAGAGCCACCGGAAAACGACTGATCCAATCAATCGAAGGAATGAGCCGCAGAAGCATCATTACACCCAGAGCTGCTGGTATCAATTTGATCCAATTTGCACCGAAATCGCTGGTCAGTGGTGTGAAAAGATTTGGGATCAGGATGAAGTAGATCGTGTAAACAAACCAGTAACCAGCCGAAAGTCCAACGAAGATCTGTTCAGCAATTTTATAGAAGGGATTATCTTTATAGAGAAAACTGAAAATGGCAAAAGTAAAAAGAGCACCTAACCAAATGCCTAAAATATTGAAGAAATGTACCATTATTCACCTCCCGCATTGGCTGCATTTTTCTTATTCCGCCAGTAGTTAATATTCCCGATTGCAATAAAAATTATAATGAGTAAGTGTGCTAATGATTGAGCATCCATCCCAGCGGTTGCAGTTCCCGGACTTTTAACCAGAAATTCGTATTCGGCAGCACCTTTTAAGCCTGCCAGCAAACCGTTAAGCTGTTTCTGTTCATTCACATATGGCAATATACCTGGAGCACTGACACCAGTAACACCACCAGTAACCGGCTTCCCATATGTATCATGTACTATCTGTACCCATTGTTTAATGCCTGGATCACCAGCAGAAAATGAGCAGACAAAACTGATATTATTATAATTTTCTACTCCATTTAAGATTGGTAATTCTTTGATCGGAGTTCCGTTCACATCCGAAGGAAATACTTCCCGAAAATTCTTCCCCATCGCCTGGATCGTAACCATTCCGCCAGCTTTATAACCCATATTTACATAATCAATTCCATAAGCTTTATCTGGAAATTCAGGTTCCAACTGGGAAAAAATATCAGCAGCCATCTGCACTCCCATTGGCCAGAGGGCAGTGACCATGATCTTAATATCGCGCTGAAAACAGTTCTTTACAACAGCTTTTGCCATTGGATGAAGCTCTGGTTTACTACCGGGATCATAATCAAAAGAAATGATAACAGTGCTGCCAGAAGGTGTATTCTGCACAAGATCATGAACTAATCGTGCATTCTCGGTTGTCTCAATTGGGAGCCCAACTATAAATATAAGAGGTAAGGCAACACAGAAGAAGATCAGTAAAAAAATCCAACGACGATCTATATTTTTATTAATTGCCATTATTCACCTCCCAGATACGATCGTTCAATTCCCAGGATAATCCTCAGTGAACTTCCGATCAGACCCAATCCAGCTCCGATCATAATGGCTCGCTGCCCGGCTGTATTCGGATATTTCATGATGAATTCAGCGATATTCGGCAGGTGTAAAAAGCTCAAAGATTGTGGCAGCCAGCCAGTAAGGAAACTTCCTAAACTAGTATTACCAAGCATTACCAGCACCGCGGCGATCAATAGTAAATTAGATTCAACAGTACGTGCTATAAAGGCTCTATAAGCAGCCGATGCAATGAAGAAAGCAAGCAGAGAAAACATCGTGGCCGAAAGATGCTGATACACATTATTGAAAAGGTAATCAAAGGGTTTTGATCCGATTAATGATGCAACACCTTCCCCATTACCCAAAATACCGTGATTCGATTCTGTTCCCCAGAAAATACCAACCGTGACCATAATTGCAAAACTGACTAAAGTAACTACGAAGAACGGCCAGTTTTTTTGTTTGAATTTGATCTTGAGAAAATTTACTTTGAGCAAACTGAGTTGTCCCAGTAAAATTGCGAAACCAGATATGATAAGAAACCATATTTCCAATTCACCGGAAATTTGTCCGAAAGGTTTATGCGGAATAAATTCCGAAATAATGATTATTATCCCTACACAAAATGTTATAATAAGTGGTAATTTTCTTTTCATGATGTCCTCCTTAATGTAGCGTCAAAAAGTTTTTCAGGAAGGAAATTCCGGAAATTTCCAGAATGATCCCGATTGTTAATACGATCACAAATATAGCTTTACCAAGGTCTTGGCCTTTTAAACTACCAAGTTGGTGCGGTTCTTTGGAAAGATAAGCAGAAGCTGCGTAGAGTTCTTCTCCGATCAAGGTATAATCACAGGCAGCCACGAAAAAGGGAAGCTGGCTGGGCATGGCAGTTCCAGCGGTTTGAATTGCTCCACTGGCAAAACCGGTTTCTGCCAGGATCAGCGATTCTGCGTAGAATGCACCCAGAAAGAAATTTGCTGCTGGTTTATCGCGTACAATGATTCCATCCACACCTGCCACAAAACCGAATTGATCATCAGTAAGATAGAACACAGAATCCGGTTTGTAGGCATCTGGACGTCCGGCTTTCAAAAAGGCTTCCTTTACGATTTCCTTGGCAGTGGAAAGCACCATGGAACGGCACACAGGCACTATGAGTTCAGCATCATATTCAGCTGCTTTCAGAGCTAATTGACCTAAGATAGTCAAACCGGCAATAGTTTGCATATCGTCCAGATCCAAAATTCCCGGCACAAAGAGAATAGGCCTGCCCATTTCAGTTGCTCTTCCTACCGATTCGTCCATCGATTCTAAACCGCTGATCTTTCGGATATAAAGTTCTTTACCGCTTTTGGCCGAAAAAATGAAATAGACGATGCCAACTGTGAGAATTATTACCCAGATGAGCAGGGCAATTTTATTTGTATTAAACCACTGAGCTTTCGATGTAGCAGTGAAAGCTGCTTCTTCAATCATTTCCCCGTTTGCACCATATAATGATAAGATATAGGTGTAATCTACACCGGGTTGCACATCAGTACCATCCTCATATCTTCGTTTCAAGTTGTTGGTTTTTACCAGGACATGTTTTTCTCCATTATCTGCCAATCTCGCCAAGACAACGTTCCCTGAATCGCAGTCTGAAACCTGCCAGTTGATCTGCAGTGATGAGCCATCATCATTAGGTGTATCCACCACATCCAGGTCGATATATTGTCCTACCTGAGAATAAAGAAAAAAACAGGAGAAAAGGAAAAACAGAAAAATCGATTTCTTCATATCTGCTCCAATACTTATTTATTTTTATCTGATATTAACATTTGTTTTTGTTTCTCATCAACGATTAGAAAAAAGATCACATCTCTTGTCTATAAAATCTGGTTGTTGGGTAAGCTAGATCAATATCTTTATGTTTGGCAAATTCTATTAAAATGTCTTCCCACATTGATTCGGTATAACCTCGTCGTTTTCTGGTTTCGCATAAATGGCGGATTGTAAGCTGCACACCGTGATCCTTTACGTCGGTATATACTATTGGAGTTAGATTTTTATAATAGATCATAAATTTACGGGCGGCTTGCTTGATCTGTCTTTCGATAGTTGCGGTGATATGTTCACTGCGATTATTGACAATCTCCAGCAGGATCTGTTTTGCTTTCTGCCAGTCACTTTCAAAGGTAACAACTACTCGAATTTCATTCCATACATACTTAAAACCTTTATCGTAGTTAGCCAGGTGATGAGTAAATACTTTTCCGTTGGGCACATGAACAATTCTGCCGGTACTTTGATCTGCATCCACCCAATTACCTATTTCCAGAAGACTTATTTCGAAAGCACTTTGATCGATCACATCACCGGCAATATCTCCAATCTGTATCCTCTCACCTACTTCAAATGGTTTGCGGGAAACGATATAAAGCCATCCTGCCAGATTTACCAGCGGGTCGCGCAGAGCCACAGCAATACCAGCGGAAAGCAAGCCAAAATATGTTGCTATTGATTGAACACCATCATACCAGATCCTGCCAACAATAATTATTCCAATTATCAAAACAGCTGAATTGACGATTTTGCGCCACTGATAATGCAGCTTCACATCTTTGATCTTCTTTAAAATGAGGCTACGGACTAGAAGACGGAGTAAAAATAAAACTGCAATAATTACAATAGACTTTATTACCTTAATTCCAAATGGAGAGTTGAGATACGGTATCTCAGATAGAATCCTTTCTATAAAATTCATTTTCCACCTGTTATACGCATGGATTTAATATCTTTAACACCATTATAAACGGCTAACATCTCTGCAGCAATAGCGATGGCAATTTCCTGAGTTGTGGTTTTGCCAATGTTCAAACCGATTGGAGCAAATATTCTATCGATCAGATTCCCTTTGTAATTTGAATTTCTAACCTTTTCTAAAGCTTGGGCTACTTTTATCTTAGATCCTATCATACCAATATATTTTGCTTCTACATTCTGTTTGCATAATTCATCTATGATATCAAAATCATGGATATGCCCATGCGTAAATATTACAACTGAGTCATTTTCTGTAGGTTTAAATTTCTTTACATACTCCAGATAATCGAAAGTGAAAATTTCTTTTGCCAGAGGAATGCGCTCTTTACTGGTAAATTCCTCACGATTATCAATTACAATGCAATACAAACCTATTGAATTTAAGATTGGAACCAGACTGCGGCAAAGGTGACCAGCTCCAAAAATATATACTTTGCGGGTTGGCTCAAAATATTCGAAAAAAACTTTTGCTTTGCCGCCACAAACTGTGCCGATTCCTTCTGAAGTTTCTGTAAGCTCAAATTCCATGAAATCGTTCTTTTTGGTTTGGTGGATCTCTTCACATTTATCCAAAACCAGTCTCTCCAGTTTGCCGCCACCTACCGTTCCTTCCATCGTTTTATCGGGATATGAGATCAATTTGAATCCGCTTCTGCCAGGTGTTTTCTCTAAACCTACAACTACTGTTGCCATTACAAAAGCAACACCTTTACGTTGATTCTCTGCTGCTTTTGCTATTATATCAAATACTGCTGTTTCCATTAATATTTCCTTACATCTCCATTTCTTTATACTTCTCAAGGCTTCTGCATAATACAAACTTTGTCTTTGCGAAGCATCTATCAGAGAGTTTCTGCTGAAGTAATCTATATTGTTAGTTGATTACTATTTATAGAGATTGCTTCGTAAGCAACAGCGAGAAGCAAACTCGCAAAGACACACTTTTTTTCTTTTCTCACAAAAACACTCT
>QMNP01000155.1 GCA_003647825.1 Candidatus Cloacimonadota bacterium | reverse complement strand
TGCTATGATTGAAATCACTTTACCTACTTCTTCCAGCGGAGGTGGTGCCGGTTCAGGTGAAGAACAAGTAGAGGATATCCCCAGAGTCTTAACTTTGGCACTCTTTCTCGATAGATTTGAGATCAAGGTAGAGGGAGTGGAAAAAGTGGTAAAAATACCACAACTGGCACCCGGGAAATATGATTATGCCACGCTGGACATGAACCTTGCCCAGTTGGATGCGGATAATCCAAATCAGGGTACCATGGAGATCCTGCCAGATCCTGATGTTGCATTCGATACACTTTTAAGGTCAATAGACCTGTGTAAAACAAATAATTTTCCCAACATAAAATACCTCACAGCATCTACGAAATACTATCAGGCTAAGTAGGGGAGGGGAATATGAAAAGAGTATCAAATCAAGTTTGCAGGAAAGGTGGTTATAGAACTACCAGAGCGAAAGGGAATAAAACAAAAGATTTAAATATTACATCACTACTCGATATTCTCACAATTATGCTGGTATTTATGATCAAGAATATCTCCATGGACTCTGCACAGAAAGAAGCTCCGGAAGGCATGCTTCTGCCTACTACAGTTACCAAAAATGATTTGGTAGAAAGCGGTCAGGCGGTTATTGTAAAGATCTATACAGATAAGATTCTTTATGGAAAAGACAATGTACCGGTTGGTTCCTTGCAGGATTTCGTTACAAATCAGAATATCCGGCAGACACTGCTTGGGCTTCTGAAATTCGAAGGAAATGCTATCTCCAACCAGGGCGGTAAACCCTGTTTGCTGATCCAGGCGGATAAGGCGTTGCAGTGCAGATATATAACGGAGTTCATAAGATTTAGTGCCCAGGCAGCATTTGCCAATATTTATTTCTCCACGATTCACACCGAAGACAAAGATGAAGTTCTGGGCTTGAAGTGAGGTGCGCATGAGTGATAAAATATTAAATTTAAAATTAAAGTACAAAGACAAGTATCTCGATACTGCGCGATATAAGAGAGATTTTGACGGTAAATTCTTTATCGGTAGCGATAAAATGCAATTCTGGCAGATACTGGATGATAAGTTTCCAGCCAAATACAATCTTATTTCTAAGGTTGGAGATAAATTCAAAATGACATTACGCCAGGGTATGGATGTTGTTGTGAAAAAAGGTGATAGAGTTCTTACAAAAGAAGAACTTCAGCAGTCTAAACTTCTCAATAAAAATATTCTTACTCTGGATCCTGGATCTGTAGGACGCCTGCGTTTTGGCGGTAAATGGGAAATTGAATATAGTTTTACCAAGCCCTATGTCTATGTTGCAAGTCCGGAAGAGATCGCTCTGGCTAAGCAGTTTGCTAAATTCGCACCTATTTCTCCACAAGAAAAATTCACAAGAATATTTATTATTTTAGGTATTCTTTTTACTGCTGTAGGGCTTTATATTGCAGAATCAAATTATGTGCCGCCAGTAGAAATAGATTTTACCGAACGTCTTCAGAAAATTGAAGAAATGGCTACTGAAATTGAAGTACCACAAGTGGAAGTTGAACAAGAAGAGGTTGTCGAACGAGCGACTACTAAGGCAGTGGAAGAAGAAGCTGTAACAGAACAGGTTGAAGAAGCTCAAGCTATGACCGAAGCTGAATTCGAACAGGAATTCGGTTTAGCTCTGGATTCTGGTATGCCGGGTGGTGAAGGTTCAGGTGATTTTGCCAATGAACTTCTGGAAGTAACAGAGGTTAGCGAGATCGTTGCTGCTGGAACAGGTAGTGGTGATGGTGGACCTCAAGCTTCACGTGGCGCTGCCGATCTTGATGTAGCCAGCAGCAGTGGATTTGATGCTGGTTCAGCTACTGGACTTGGTGATATTGCTGGTCTTGAAGGTATGGATCTGGGTGGAACAGGCGGCTTTGAAGAAGTTGATGTTGCCGGGCTTGGTGGTGATCTGGGCAGTTACAGTATCACTAAAGTAGAAAGCAAAGCTCAATTTGCAGCTGTGAAAAAACGTTTTGCCGGTATTAAAATGGTGAAAGAAGGAAGCGTTAAGCTCGAAGAAATGACACCGGAAGCTAAAACAGAGCTGGCTAACATTGATCAGATTGTGAGTACTTACAAACCGCAGATCACAAAGCTGTTCACTACTGAATCTATGATGATGGATATGTATGGAACAATTGAGTTCTCTCTTATTATCAGTGCATCAGGTAAAGTAGAAGCTGTAGATATCGAGGTGGCAGATGGAAGTTATTTCACCGATAGCTTCATAGGAAAATGTCGCCAGATCATTTTGAACTGGAAAATTAGAGTGAAAGAACCCATTGGGTATGCTTTCCGTATGAAATTCTATAAATAGCAGATAATAAATATAGCAAAGCCCTCTTCTTTCAGGAGGGCTTTTTTTATTCAATTGGAATCAATTTTTTATTAAATTATGAAATATTATGATATAGCACTACCGGTTAGGTTATCTAAACTTTTTGGTTACAGGTCCTCTGAAGAGTTAGCCAAGGGGTGTCGGGTGCTTGTCTCTTTTGGCAATTCCTTCCATACAGGAATTGTGTGGCAGGAAACAAAGGTTGTTGATCCAACCTTAGAGTACAAAGAGATCCTGGAAGTTGTGGACGAGCAGCCCAAGATAGCAGCCCAGCTGCTTGATCTGGCGGACTGGATAAGCAAATATTATCATTGCAGCCTGGGGCAGGCTTTATCTGCCATGCTGCCATCGGCGTTCAATATTCAGCTCCAACAGCAGGTTAGGCTAATAGAAAAAAAGCAAGTACCCCAATCTGATGGAATCCCTGAAATGATCTTCAATGAACTGAGCAGTTTGAACTGGCAGAATATATCAGAAGTTAAAACTAACCTCAAAGCTAAAGCATCACGATTAAACTATTGGCTGGAATATCTTGAGATAAATCAGATCATCGAAATAAAGCGTGTTTATGATGCCAAGATCAAAAAGAAAGTCGCAAATTTTATAGTCAGAAATAAACTTGATGAACTTCCAAAACTAACAGAAAAACAGGCTGCTGCCTGGAAGATAATTATAACAGAAGAAGAAGCATTTCCATTAAAAGATATTGTACTGGAAGTAACCAGGTCTATATTGAAATCTCTGGAAAAAAAAGGTATGATCCGTCTTGAACCTCGTGAATTAAATGAAACTTATTTTATACTGCCTTCTCATCGAGATGAAAAGAAAGTAGTTCTTACAGAAGAGCAGAAAAAGGCAGTATCAAGCATTATTACATCAGTAGAAAAATGTGAATTCAAACCTTTTTTACTGCATGGTATTACCGGCAGCGGCAAAACAGAGGTATATATAAGAGTAATAAAAAAATGCCGTGAGCTTGGTAAATCAGCCCTTATGTTAGTGCCGGAAATATCTCTCACACCCCAGATGGTGGAACGATTCTTCAATGCTTTTGGTGAAAATATTGCCATTCTGCATAGCCACTTGAACGACCGTCAGCGCTGGGAACAATGGAACAAGATCAAAAGTGGTGAATGCCAGATTGTGATCGGAGCCCGAAGTGCCATTTTTGCACCGCTGGAAAATATCGGTGCTATAATCGTAGATGAAGAACATGAAACAACTTACAAACAGGATAAAACACCACGCTACAATGGCCGCGATATTGCGGTTGTAAGAGCACGAATGTCCAAAGCAGTAGTTGTTTTGGGAAGCGCCACTCCCTCGCTGGAAAGCTGGTTTAATAACTTAAACGGTAAGTACGAGTTACTCACGCTTTCCCAAAGGCCACTCTCCTATAATTTACCTGCAGTTAAGATTATTGACATGAGAAAAGAAGATGATCATAAACAGCTGCTTTCTAGAGAACTAAGGAATAAGATCGAAGAAAAATTAGATACAAAGGAGCAGATAATTCTGCTGCAGAATAGAAGAGGGCATTCATCCTTTGTTCAGTGTGTTTCCTGCGGTAAATTATTCAGCTGCCCCCATTGTGATATCAGCTTGAACTTCCATAGCCATCAGCAGGATCTGCTATGTCATTATTGCGGACACAAGATAAATATGCCGCGCAAATGTCCCGATTGCGGCAATTATATGTTTTCATTCGGAGCTGCCGGCACACAGCAAATTGAGAAAAATCTGCAGATCATGTTTCCAGGCGCTCGGATACTGCGTATGGATTCTGATTCTGCCAGAAAGAAAGACAGCTATGATTCCATGTTTGAACGCATGAAAAGCGGTAATGTGGACATTCTTCTGGGTACTCAGATGATCGCCAAAGGCCTGGATTTTGCCAATGTTACTTTAGTTGGCGTGATCTCTGCCGATATCAGCTTGAATGTTCCGGATTTCAGAGCAGCTGAAAAAACTTTCCAGCTGCTTACACAAGTTGCAGGCAGATCGGGTAGAGGTGAAAAACCGGGAGAAGTACTGATTCAAACTTATAATCCCGATCATTACGCCATTTCAACCTCAATTAAACAGCATTATGAAACTTTTGCAGACAAAGAACTCATTTTACGAAAAGCCTTAAAATATCCGCCTGATTTCAAAATTGCCAGATTTATCTTTGCTCACAAAACAGAGAAAATATTAAAAGAACAAACAGCAAAGGCCATTCCTATCTTAGAAAGTCTCAGAAATACTTATCCTTCCAAACAGCTGCTAATTCTAGGTCCTCTTCCGGCACCGATGGTTAAACTACAAAACAATTATCGTTATCATATAATTATCAAAGCAGACAGCTATAAACTGATCTCGCATGTTGTTTCCATACTGAAAGAAAATCTAAAATTGAGCAGCATGATCAAAACTTCCATTGATATAGATCCGTATAGTTTGATGTAATTTATTCAGAGATTATCTGTTTTCAGGATAAGAATATTTAACAAATTTATTACTAAATACAAAAAGCATCTCTCTATTATTAACCATCTTTAGCCAATTGAATGGAATAAAAGATCTTCATAAATTGAGAAAAGTTTGACATAATAATTGAACATATGAATACCTTACTTAAGATTATTATATGATAGTGAATTAGTGCAAAGTTGTTAATGAATAAAATATTTCATACAAAAGTTT
>QMNP01000154.1 GCA_003647825.1 Candidatus Cloacimonadota bacterium | reverse complement strand
TCTTCTGAGCTTTTTCGATCTCCTTTTCGGTTGGAGCATAACACTCATGGATCACTGGAATCTGACGTGGATGAATACAGCCCATGCCATCAAAACCAAGAGATTTGGAAACAAGAACATTTTCTTTCAGAGCATCCATGTCGTTCACATCAGAAAATACAGAGTCGATCGGTTGAATTTTGGCAGCTCTGGCAGAATTAACAACCTGAGATCTGGCAAAGAAAGATTCATCTCCCTCAGCAGTGCGCTGCGTTCCCAGATCGGCAGTGTAATCTTCCAAACCAATAGCCATTCCAACGACATTTTCACAGCAGGCGATCTGATAGGAATTGATTATACCTAAAGCGCTTTCTATTATCGGCATCAACCAAATATTATAATTTAGATTCTTAGTTTTTTTGATTTCGGCTATTTTAATATTTACCTGTTTCAATTGCTCTGCAGTTTCACATTTGGGTATTAGAATCAGATTTACATTATGGGGTACAACCATCTCAAGGTCAGAAAGTCCAGCTGGTAGTTGATTGATACGAACCATTCGTTCTGCTCCGTAAAAGTTCACAGAACGAAGTGAGTTACGAACCAGAATTGCAGCTTCAGCTTTTTTGGCTGGAGCTACAGAATCTTCCAGATCAAGAATTATTCCGTCAGGTTTATGTATTCCTGCATTCAAAGCAAGTTTTGGTGTGTTTCCTGGTAGATATAATCTTGATCTACGTGGTTTATCTTTGGTTGTCTGATCTGTGTTTTGTGGGATTATATCCAATAGAAATTCTTTGTCGGTCTCGATCTGCTGCTTGATTGCAGCTTCTATTCGAGCTGCGATCACATAATCCAGAGAGCCGCGATCTTCGATCTTAAGTCTGGCATTTTCAATGCCGAAGAATTCCAGCTCTTTTCGGGCGAGATCAATGATATGATCACCAAAATAATCTTTAATCTTACTGATCAATTCGATTTGCATTCCACCGCTGGTTGTAAGCTCAAAAGTTGTCATACAATCAGATCGGACAGTCTTCCCATAATTTCCGGCTGTGCTGATTTTAGCCATGATTACTCCTAATATTTTATTCTTATACAGTTAAAAGATCTCGTTACGAAGATCGTTTTCGTAACATAAGATCACATCGTTCCCAAGACGAACTTGGGAGCAATAATTAACCCAGATATTCTGCCAGATATTCAAAATCTTTTTCCAATTTTCCCTGATGTGTAATACAAGCTTTTTTGATCTCATCGGGTAAACTGGAATCATGGATCGATTTAGAATAATCATTCAAAAGCAGGCTTTCCATAAAAGGCATCAACGCTTTGGAAAAATTATCAGATGCTTCTTTGGGGAATTCACAGGGCAGGTTATCCACAGCCATCACAGCCACACCTTCACCTTTGTAGCCGTCAGTGTCTTCACCGGTAATTGCATTATAAATAAACACAGGGTTATCCGGCCAGGTTGGTTTTACTGTAGCTTGTACCGAGCCATTTATATCACAGGTTATATCGCCAATGATTATTAGTTTTTGATTTTTTCTCTGGATTTTCTCCAAATATTCTTTCGACAGGAAAATCGGAGAGTGCGGATCCCAGTAAATTGCGTTTACGTAAATACTGCAGAGATCGAGATACTCTTCCATGCACGATTTATACTCAGTTGGATTATCATAATAATGCTGCAGAACAAATTCTTCACCATCTTTGCGTTCAACCATATGCTTTTCCTTGAAAGTAGAAATGTAAATTCGGTCACTTTTTAGATCTGCTTGTCTGGAATGCAGTTCTTCAGGTTCGATTTCTTCAAATGGAAGTGCTTCCAAAATTTTTCTGGAACCATGTGATACATGACCGTATCCCATCAGAAAAACATTCAAAGGGCAAATTTCAGCCGGAAGGCCATTTTCTGCGATTTCTTTACCGATTTCTTTGATCTGTTCAATAGCATCATCAACTGATTTATATTGATAAGCATGCTTTATTTTCAAGAAAGGAGTATCCAGACCATGTTGCTCTTTAAGTCTTTTACCAAGACCATGAAGTGTGTCAATTGCTCCGGCATTTCCGGCATATTCACCAAAAAAGACTAAACGACGATTCTTTTCATCTGTAATTTTCTCATAATCAAATAATGTTACTTTTGTGTCGAGGATATGCTGCAGCAGCGGCATGTTGTAGTCCTGTCCTTTGATTACATGTGAAAAAAACAAGTGTGGTTTTCCAGGGATCAGGTCTGTTTGATAGATCTCTTTTACTCCAATAATAAAATCACAATCGGAAAGATCTTCACAGAGTTTTGCTCCAACATTATTAAATTCTTCATCTTTGTAAATTCGGTTTTCAGAAGGTTGAACAACCACTTCAAAACCTTTATCGATCAACTCTTTTACAGCTTGTGGATTAAGAGGAACGCGTCGTTCCCAAATATTTTTAGTTTCTTTTTTAATGCCGAGTTTTTTCATATAGTTTCCTATTATCTTATTTCGATATAAAGATTTAACCTCATATCGATATTGCAAAACGTTCCCAGGTGAAACCCGGGAACGAGATTAATAATTTTAGCATTCTTACAGCTTATTGGCATCAATAAAATCTTTCTATTACCTTGATGTTCATAGTTTCCAGTTCTTTCAGAACAGGATTGTAGATATTTGGTAAAATTGGCATGTGAACGCCTTTTACAGTAATTTCTTCTTGCAGTATCATATGAACACCAATTGCTGCTGGAAGTGAAACAGTTCTTGCCATCGATGAATCACCATTTGGAATACCGTAATCTATCATTGTTGATGTAATGTTCTGAGTTTTGTTTGGATATTCTGCTACAAATTTGTGATGAAGAACTAGCAAGTCACGTTCACCTTCTTTGTAAGACATTTTATCAAGCATGATCGCAGTAAGAACGTCAACTGCTCCACCTTTTTTTATTGGAATCGGAGTTTCATCGAAGAAACCGAGCCACTCGAATTTCTTTAAGATCACACTTTCGGCAGGAAGATTATATTTTTCCATCAATAGGCATTTCAGGCATTCATCTTTTCCCACTTTGAACATTTTGGTTAAAATAAAATCTTTTACTGTTCCCTCGAGATTATCGAAGATCTCCTCTTCTTTGTAGAATCCCATTTGAGACATAATGTACCAGGTGTCGCAATGGCTGATATTTCGGAAAGTTCCACGATACATTGTTTTAACGTCTTTCAAACTGTAAAGGTCGATATAATCAAGTGAATTACGATTTGGATATGCCTCAAAAGTTCCGGCATCTTCAACATCTACGAACCAGTAATTTTTAAAAAGGTCCTTTCCTTCAATATCAATGATTTCACCATCTTTCATGAATTTTGCACCATTCCCGGCTGCCTTAAGAACGCCTTTTGGAGCCCATGAGAATTTGTATCCAAGTGGATTTGTATTTGCTTCCGGAGCAGGAAGACCACCACAATAGCTCATGAAGCTGACAATTTTTCCGCCTTCTTTTTCTACATGATGGAAAATCTTCATAGCACTCATGTGATCGATACCGGGATCAACTCCGATTTCATTAAGAATAATAATTCCGGCATCTTTTGCCTTTTGATCTAAAGCCCTCATAGCAGGACTGATATAGGATGCCGTTACCATGTTCGTGTTGAATTCTATACATTTTTCAGCAACTTTCACGTGCATTGTAGCAGGAAGTAAACTTACCACGATATCACTATTTTTTACAAATTCGCTTAGAGCATTTTCATCATCACTCAAAAACTGTTTTGCTATAACATTAGAATACGGTTCTGCCAGCTTTTCTGCTTTACTTAAAGTTCGGCTGGCAACAGTAACTTCATACCCTTTTTTTGCCAGATAATCTACCATGGGTTTTACAACAAGTCCCGCTCCGAAGATTGTTACTTTTTTACTCATTCATTTCCTCCGATTTTTTAAATAATTTTGATGGCAAATTTGGGAATTGAAATAAACGTGTCAACCCTATTCAAGGTAAATTATTATATAATGTATTGTTTAATGTTATGCATGGAAAATTAGAATTAATTCTACCTGTGAAAAAGATTAACTTTGTTGCTCTTTTTTATAGATGATGAAAGAATATAGAATCGGTAATACAATTATCAAGATAAGAACTAAGACCAGAAGTGTTTTCACGATGACAGTAATCTTTCCTATCATACCAACAATAATGAAAATAACTCCACCGATTGAAAAACATTTTCCCGTAAATCTGGAAGTCTTTCGCCACACAACATCTGAGCTTAATGTCCAGGGAATGCGAACTCCTACATAAAAATTAGATGGAACTTTCGGCAGCAGATTTCCCACCAGAAAGAAGAGTAATCCCAGCAGAATGAAAACAAATAAATTTCCTGCGGGAACATAATTTCGAGCTATCAGCAGGGTGTATATATGAATTGCAGAGAAAAAGAAAACTAACAAATTAAGAAGGGATGGCAGAATTTTATCGAATCTTTCCTGATTATTTCTATAACGTGGAGATATTGTTGGAAAGAAAACCATTAAAAAGAACAAAACGATATTTATTAATGGAAACATGATGATTGCCTGATATTTTCCTGTCCAGCCATCCACCTCGCCTTGCAAATTCCAGTGTGATGGAACTTGGGCGTCATCTGCCAGAGGAAGCCCGAAATACAACGCTAAAGCAATTTGGATAAGAATAAAGATTATGGCAAATTTGAATCTATTTAGTTTCATCTGTTCTCCTTTTTCTGTCATTCTGAGATATTCTTACAAAAATTTTCTAACGAAGATTCTATAAATTTCTGCATTTCGAAACTAGATTCTTCATGGGTATTTCAAAAGAATTCCTCAGAAAGACGTTTCCCATTGAATTTACTTGTCTCATTTTCTCGTTATCTCCATAAAATATCCTATCACTTCTTCGATGATCGAAGCATTCAAAAAATACTTTATGAATTGCCCGTTTCTTTCTGATCCGATCAGATCAGCATTTTTTAAAATCTTTAAATGTTCGCTGATAGAAGGTTTGGAAATATTAAACTGATCTGCAATTTCTCCAGCGGTCATGTCCCGCC
>QMNP01000153.1 GCA_003647825.1 Candidatus Cloacimonadota bacterium | reverse complement strand
GAAGACTGCTTACCGATTTCGAATCAATTCTGAATGAGCCAGTTGAATATGACACCCTTTCTACTTCTTACCGCAGTAAACCAATTTTGATGAATTGGCTTAATAAGTTGTTCAAATCTGATTTTCTTATCTTCGTGGAAGATTGGGATTATACCGAAATTGATTGCTCAAAATCTGAAGGTGGTTTTGTCCAGGTTGATCTACGCAATACAGAAGCAATTGATGGAGTTCAAGACAAGCTTGATAAAGCTGGAGTTTATTGGAAGTTTGTTCAAAACAATTTAATCCCCAATCTTGAAACTGGAAAGATTAATCCAGCAGATACAGCTATCCTGATGCGCAAGAACAAAGAACTGGAGATCATGTCACAAGTTTTGGATGAAGCAGGCATTGATTACACTCTGGAAATGTCCGGTTCGCTTTTCAATCATAAAACTATCAAGCCTATCTTCTTTATTCTCAAATTTTTAGTTTATGAAGATTTCATGGAATTGATCAAATTCCTGCGCTCTGATCTAATGCTGATGTCTCCTGCTGATTTGAAGAATGTGATCGATAGATTTAAGAACTCTGAAAATTTAGATGAATTTCTGCAAAATTGCAATCTGCATCCGTATCTGAAAATTTTGCAAAAGTTGAAACACCACTCTGATTCACTTCTAAATTTGATCAAAACTATCCTGGAAGAATTTGGTTTCAATGAAGTATTTCATTCTGAAATCGAATTGAAGAATCTACAGAGATTCCTGGAAGTTGCTGCAGAATTTGAACGATCCAATCATGAATTTGTGACCAATGTTTTCGGCTTTTTGCAGTATTGCAGAGCATTAGAGGAAAAGGATGAATATTCACAGATCGGTCAATCTGTAAGCAATTCTATTAAATTATTAACAATCCATAAATCCAAAGGATTACAGTTCGAAACTGTTTTTGCAGTGTTTGATGTTACAGGTAAAACCGGAGGAAATAATTCAGGACTAAAATTGTATTACAAATTCGCTGATGATTTCCGCAATTTAGATGATTTCGCTTTTACCTATAATTTTGATAAGATCATGCAGAAATCGCAAAAGAGAAAGTTAATTGAATCTGTACAGAAACGTGATTCGGGTGATGAATTGAATAATCTTTATGTTGCTCTCACCCGTGCTGAGAACAATCTGTTTATTTATTTACATTATAATAAAAAAGGTAATCTACAGAAATTCATTAATGACACCAAAGCCAATGCAGCAGTACTGAAGCAAATTACAAATTCCATCTATCAGGAATTCAATGATGATCTGCAAGAATTTTCTCAAGTTCATCATCAGATGCAGTTTGGAAAACTTTCTACAGAGGCAATTGATAAGAACTTTAAAATAACAAAGAAATTAGAATTACCTGATTATTTCGATATTGTTAAACGTGATAATATTAGGAAGGAAGCAATTCCAAACCTGCATCAGTTAAAAACCGAATTCCTGCAAAATCAAAGCATTCTATTTGGTAATATAGTACATGAATTCCTGAGTCATGTTAAATTTAATAATGAAAAAGAAATAAACGTGGCCTATAACAAAACATCAGCCAAATATGGAAGCCTTTTACATCGGAATAAATTGGAAAATATTTTGAAGAAAGTCGAAACTTTTGTAATCGAGCACACAGCTTATTTTGATGAATCCAAATGGAATAGGGTCTTCAACGAATATACAGTTTTCGATGAGAACGGCAAAGAGTCTCGTATCGATAGAATGATGATAAATACTGTTGCAAAAGAGATCTTGATTATTGATTTTAAGACCGGATCGAATTATGAAGCAGAGCAGCTAAATAATTACAAAAAACTAATTGAAGGCCTACCTGTAGTTAAAAGAGATAATTACAGAGTAGAAACTAGTTTTGTAGAAATTCAATTGTAATTCATATCCTTTTTTCTTATTAATTCTCTCTTTCAATTCAATCAAAATCAAATTAATCAATATTTCATTCACAAAAAATATTATTGACAACATCTTACAATAAAGTAGTTTCCGAACTGAGAGTTGTTACAAAACCAATTATTAGAACAAGGTAGGGGGATTTATGAAAAGATTTTATTTATTTGTTATTCTTGTCCTTTTTTCTGCTAGTTTATTTGCCAATGGAGTTTGCATCGAAAATGCAGAAACTGGTGTATGGTTACAATTAGTAGAAAGTAGTGTAGATGTTCAGATCGAAAATCAGGTTTGTATAGTTACCACAACTCAGAAATTCTTGAATACTCTGCCAACACCATTCAGCTTAAAATATGCTTTCCCGCTTTATGAAGACGCAAGTGCAACTGGACTTAGATGGGAAATTGAAGATACTTGGTATGAAGCGATCATCACAGCTACAGAGCCAGACACAATTCCTGGTGGAAGCAATATGAACTATTATTTGGAGCAATATTTGGGTGATACCCCACTTTACTTTAGTAGTGAGGATGCAATCATCCAACCAGACTCGCTGTTCCAGGTGGAATTAACCTACGTACAACTTCTCCCTTACGCATTTGGTGATGTTGATTTTTACTATCCAAATGATTATTCACTACTTCAAGCTACCATATTAAATTCTCAGGAACTGCATTTGGAATTGAACTCATTTCGAACCATCGAAGAATTCGAGCTAATAAGCCATACACCTACAAATATTTTAAACAATGGTAATTATGCTGAGTTAGATTTTCTTGAGTTTGAAAGTATTGCCGACACTGATTACCACATGCAATACAGTCTCAGCCTTGATGAACTTGGTTTATTTAGTATGAGCACTTATCTGGATCCAGCCAATGTACCGGATGAACATGGCAACGGTTTCTTTACTTTTATTGCAGAACCAGAGCCAGAAAATAGCGGAAATGTAATTGATAAAGTATTTACATTGATGGTGGACAGATCAGGAAGTATGAATGGCAATAAAATTGTTCAGGCAAGAAATGCAGCTGCTTTTATTGTTAACAATTTAAACGAAGGGGATCTGTTTAATATCATAGATTTTGGTACTGATATTGCCAGTTTTGCTGACGAACATGTTCCTTATACCCCAGAAAACCAAACAGCAGCCCTCAACTATGTAGAGAATATACTGATAAATGGGTATACAAATATATCAGGGGCATTTGACGTAGCTGTTCCTCAATTTGCAGCAGTAAATGACAGTACTGCAAATATAATCATCTTTTTTACAGATGGAATGCCAACAGTTGGAATAACAGGTACATACGAGTTAGTGTCACATGTTCAAAACTTGATCTCACAAACAGAAACGGGAATCAATCTATTCACTTTTGGAATCGGAAATGATGTTAATGCACAGTTAGTAACTTTGCTAGCCAGTGAAAATAACGGATTATCTGTATTATTAGGAGATGATGAATTGGAAGAAGTTATTACTAACTTCTATCTGATGATCAGAAATCCTGTTCTTATTAATACAGAAATTTCATTCACACCAGCAAATATTGTCTCTGAAGTATATCCAGATCCATTGCCAAATCTTTACCAGGGAATCCAAATGATCGTTTCTGGAAGATATATCGAACCCGGTATGATAACTGTTTCATTGGATGGAGATGCTTTTGGACAACCTGTAAATTATGAGTATGAAATGTCTTTGTCAGATACAACAAATTCTCAATACCAATTTCTTACAAAGTTATGGGCAAAATCTAAAATTGAACATCTATTGATAGAGTATTACAGTTTAGATCCAAATAGTCCTCAAGCGGAAGCAATAAGAAATTTAGTAATCGAGATAAGTATAAATTATGGTGTACTTAGTCCATTCACAAATTATAGTGGTCCTGGAACAGGAATTATTGAGAAAGAAATTCCTGAAACGGAAAATACACTAATTCAGCCTTATGAACTATTGGGAAATTATCCAAATCCTTTCAACCCATCTACAACAATTAGCTTCAGCATTAAAAATGATTATACTGGTTTTGTTCTAATCAAAATCTACAATTCCAAAGGTCAGTTTGTAAAGTTACTAGCTTTGCAAGTTAATGGTCAAGGGTCGTACGAGATTTTTTGGGATGGTACAAACAAAAAAGGTGAAACAGTTTCTTCCGGTCTTTACTTCTATACCGTTGACTTTGGAGATGCAATACTTACCTCTAAAATGTTGATGCTAAAATAATTACAACTATTATAGTAAAAGGCTCGAATCTTTGATTTGGGCCTTTTGCGTTTTCTTACAGAATTGTTTTTCTTTACGAATAATCATAAATTATATCTTTTTACATGTTGTACTTAAAGCCCACTTTGGGGAAGGGTAGAGATTCAAGAGATGATTTATTTTCCTTCTCCTCGATAGGAGAAGGTGTTCGGCAGCTTAATTCTCGTTACGAAGTTGCACTTCGTAACGCAAATTGAAGCGAAGTTTAAACTTCGCTTTCAATTATATTCATAAATTCAATTTTTGAACAAGGATTGTAGTGTTCCCAAGAGAAACTTGGGAACAAGTTTTACAAGTTTTAAAATGGATGAGGTCGATAAAATATTAGGAGATATAAATTATGAGTAAATTAATGGTTAGTGTTTCGGGTGTTAGAGGTATTTATGGAGATACACTCACACCCGAAATCGCAATGAAATATGCAGCGCATTTTGGAATTTTTTCTAATCGCGGAAAAATAATTGTAGGACGTGATTCTCGAGTTACCGGTCCTGCCATGTTCAATGCTGTAACAGCTGGTTTGATGTCAGTAGGGTGCGATGTAGTTGATCTGGGAATTGTATCTACCCCGACAGTTTTGCTGGCAGTAGAAGAAAGTGATGCAGCGGGTGGAATTTCAATTACAGCTTCGCATAATGCAGCAGAATGGAATGCCATGAAATTCGTGGGAGAAAATGGAATGTTTCTTTTCCCTGAAAATGCCGATATATTCATAAATTCTTTAGATGAACCGGTTGATTATGTTGGCTGGGATAGAATCGGAAAAATATATTCAGATCCCGATGGCAGCAAACGTCATATTGAAAAAGTAATGAATATTCCGTATCTTGATGTTGAAAAGATCAAAGCTAAGAAATT
>QMNP01000152.1 GCA_003647825.1 Candidatus Cloacimonadota bacterium | reverse complement strand
TTTTTACAAACACCATTACGACAGACTATTCCGCCCTTTTCTTTTCCAGCAAACAGTCTGATATCAGTACTGTGGATAATATCATTAACAAATAAACTGCCCACTTTTACTTTTTCTGGAATCGTAATCGCCAATTCACCACCAATCCAGAAATCTCCATCATCTCCATCTTCAGGGGCATCTGAATCTCCGATTTGATTTTCTGCTGAAACTGAAAGTGATATATTCCCGTAGGCAAAATCAGTTTGAAGACGAGGTTCATAATGAGAGTATTTACCAGAAATTAGATCTTCTTCTTTATACTGATATTCTGCCTTTACAAGCACGGGATTATCTTTGATAAGAAAATCAAATGTAAAGGCAGGTGTATATTCTTTGTACCATCGATTAGCATTTTCTTCATTCAGCTGTTCCAATGTTTCAAATTCTGTTTTAAAAGACCATGTTTCAAAATCGTGTTTATATTCTGTATATAGATTTGAAAGCCTTACTGTAAAATTACTATTCCAACCCTCGGCATAATTAACTACAAATTCGTTTTCATAGTTGGGAAGAAATCTGATCTCTCCCATTACACCTTCCTCATCTATTCCTGAATCCCAACTGTGCTCTAATTGCTGTCCACTATGATTTACCATAGGACGATCAGATATCCTTAGATTGAAATTTTCATATTTTTTGTAAGAAGTTTTTATGGTGAAATTACCTGCATAGGTTGTTAAATTTGAATAGATTGCATTTCCATTGATATCATTATCATCAGAACTTGTTGCATATTCAGAATTCAAATCAAATAGGGCAGAAGTGTAATTCAATCTTCCTGCATATAACGTAATATTATTGAAATCTTTTTCTGTAGCATCGGTTAGTTCCTGGTGAAGAATATAGCTTCCACCAAAGGTAAAGTTTTCCATAAGACTAAGATCAAGATCAAAAGCTCCAATCCTATCGTATTCTCCATCCAATGCATCATCATCGCTTTCCATAAATCCAGCGAAAAGTTGAAATTGCCATTTGTCATAATAAGGATTTACATAACCTCCAATAATTCTTGAATCAATATCGAAATCATCATCATAGAAATTATGCAATACCATACCAGAGCCGATCACAGCTTCAAAGGTTCCAATTTGAGCAAACCAGTAATCTGATTCATATTGAAGATAATATTCATCAAAGTAGTTCTCATTTTCCTCCAGATCCAGTTGAGTTTGTATATAACTTTCTGGTAACCCTTCTGTGATTAAAGCAAACTTGTCGAATTTAGGATGATATAAATCATACTTTACGCCAGCTCGAAATTCGTTGTATTGAGCTTGGATCTGGAATTTGTTTGAGAAATAGTTACGGTGCTTAATAATGCGGTTTGCATTAATAAACTTAAACTCATTTACTCCAGAAAAGCTGAGTTCAGCGACAAGCAATTTGATAGATATTACCATTAGTAAAAGTACAAATAAGTTCTTTTTCATCGTCTCACCGCTATTCAGTATTTTCTTTATTTTCTGCCTGTTTCTCTAGCCATTCAATTATTATTTCTTCATAATGTTTTTCATCACCACGTTGATATCCTGTGTGTTCGTATAAAATAGTTCCATCCTGGTCAATGATCAAAGAGAAAGGTATATTGGTTACGTTGAACTGTTTCTGCACAACTTTTTTGGAATCAAAAAGAGTATGAAATTTAAACTTGTTTGATTTAACATGAGAGATTGCCTCAGATTTTTTGCGAGGTTTATCGGTACATATTGTTACAACGTTCACATTATCGTACTTTTTGTGCAGTTCATTCAATTTGGGAAGGCTGTTTTTGCAGGGCACACACCAGGTCGCCCAGAAATCTAAAATCACTAAACCTTCTTTTTGAAAATCAGATAATTTTACCTGCTTTCCTTCAATGTTTTCCAATTTAAAGTCACCTGCTTTTTCTGCAGCTGCTAACTGTATTGCCAACAAAACAGTTAAAATAACAATAAAAAAATATTTCATAATTCTACTCCTTCTTAATTAAAGCGAAACTTGGATAACGTTGTAAATAGTGCAAGTATCTTGATTGTATTCATCTTCCAGAAATTGAATCCAGATAACTAATGACAAATCATCAGGTAACCCGGCATTGTTATTTATATACCAGACTGGAAGATCATCCAGGTTTTGAATCTCGAATGTTACAGGTTCGGAAAGATCATGAGATGAAATATCTAAAGTAGTTCTGTGCAAAGCAATATTGAGATGAGGATCTCCATGATGATTTAAGTATTGATCATTAGAGTCATCAAGAAGAACAGCTACTAATTTTAGATTGTAAGAAGTAAGAGATGTATCTAATTCGATCTTAATAGAACCAGTTAGCAAAGTATCTGTTACTGCAGCTTGTAAGTCTGATAAAGAGATCAATGGCTGTTCTTGCAGGAGTGGGATCATAGCATTCTCGATATTGTCTTGAGCTTCTTCTACAGTTTCTGCACCGACAAATGAAAGAGCATTCCCATTTACTATACAAAAAGGAAATCCTGTTACAGGATAATAAGTAATTGGGCTTGTATTACTTGCAAGATAATCGTTGAAATGATATTCTACATAAGAAATTCTGCTACCATACTGGATTTTTAAATTGTGAAGTGCATCTTCAGCGTTGGGACAATATGTACACCATTGTCCAGTAAATAGCTCTACGACTATATTTTTCATATCTGCCTGATTACCATAAAATAAAAAAGAATCTCCTGTTGGTAACAAAACATCTGTAAAAGTTGTATCCATAAAGACAGTTCCGGATAATTCTGTAGCAATCAAACGCCATTCGATCTCATTATTCAAAGTTGTATCAATAAGCGTTGCAGATAAAGTAATTGGGGTATTTATCAGAGTAAATGATGTGTAGAAATCTTCCATATCCTGCTTTGTTGTTCCATTATTACTGTAATCATCATGATAAAGTGTCATGATGCCAGGAATATTAGCTGGGAAAGTAGCAATGGAGTCGGCGAAAGTATTGAAGAATTCGATAATACAATTCTCGGTTTGAACATCAGGCTCAAACTTATGTTCAAATCGATCACAAGCAATGATGATCAGCAGGCTAATAATCAATAAAATGAATAGATATTTTTTCATCAAAAACCTCTAATCAAGTTTATCCAGAAGATTATAGATCATATCTTTGGTTATAAGTTCGGGTAGAACTTCCGGTTCTTCCTGACCAGGAATATAGAAAAGGTATAATGGAACGCCAGCACGTTTGAATTTTGTAAGCCATTCACCGATCGTATCATCTTTTTTGGTGTTGTCTCCTCTTAACATCTGCACGCCATGTTCCTTAAAAGCAGCTTCGATGTCTTCGGTAAATAATACAGCCGTTTCATTTGTCTTGCAGGTCAGGCACCATTCGGCTCCAAAATCTACAAACACTGGTTTCCCATCATCAACAAATTGAGCCAAGAGTTCCGGTTCGAATTTCTGCCAATCACGGGGATAATGGCCTGAGCCTTCAGCAGAATTTTCTATTTCTGCATAATCTAAAGTCATGAAACCAGCACCAATAGCTATAATTAAAGCTATTAGTGTTGCGATCCATTGTTTTTTCTTGCTAAACTCAGGACGGGCAAAACGGCCATAGATCCAAACAGCAAAACCAAGAATTATAAGATATAAAAGAACATTGATGAGATTAGCTCCACCAACAAGGAAATAAAGAGAGTTCAATAAATACAATGCTGTAAGGAAAAGCAGGAATCCCATAATTTCTTTAAATATATTCATCCATTCACCTGGACGTGGAATTGCTTTGATTGCTTTGGGCCAGAATCCCAATAATATAAATGGGAAAGCCAATCCTAAGCCAATTAGAATGAAAATTCCAAAGATCATGGCAGGAGGTTGTGAAAATGCAAAACCAAGAGCAGGAGCTAATAGGGGAGCTGTACATGGAGTAGCTAGCAGTACAGCAAAAATTCCGCTGAAGAACGAACCTGAATATCCACCTTTCGATGAGGCTTTTGTGGCTGCTGTCATGCCGGGAGCACGAATAATGAAGACATCGAACATGGAAAGAGAGAATACGAAGATCATTATAAGTAATGCAGTTACAAAACCGGCACTTTGGAACTGGAAGCCCCAGCCGACCATTTCACCTGAAGTTTTCAGGATTACAATTACCAATGCCAGAATTATAAAGGAAACAAGAATTCCCAGAGTATAAGCCATTGAATTGCGCAGGATCTGTTTGTGATCTTGCTGGCTCTGTTTTACCAGGCTCATTGCTTTGATCGAAAGAACAGGCAAAACACAAGGCATCACATTCAAGATCAAACCACCCAAAAAAGCCATTATTAAGAACTGAAGAACTTTGGATGTTGATTCTTTTGGTGCTTCTGAATCAGCTTTGTCTTCAATTTCAAAAGGGAGAGTAAATTCCACTTCTTCCGGCATGAAACAGGTTCCGGTATCCAGACAAATCTGGAAGCCAGCATAAATTGTAATTTCGGGAATACCGCTAAAGTCTGATGTTACTGTAAACTTTTTTGATAGAGTTACTGTCCCATGGTATTCAATATATCCGTCTTCAGTTTTTTTGCCTTCCGGGTATATTGTTGGTTCAAATGTAATTCCATTAACCTCATCCACATCAATAAAGAATAAATCTTCCTGTAGGGTTTGATGCATTCCCGCTGGAAATGTAAACATAACATTAATCTGCGAATCTACGATCTCTGCACTTACTATTTTTTCTGGATCATAGTCTTGAGCAAATGCAGTAAAGGCAAATGCTACTACTAATACAACTGCTAAAATCCGTTTCAATGAAATTTCCTCCACTTTATCTTTTATAATTTACACTGTCAAATATTATGCAAATCATGTTCCTATATATTATAAATGTATATTTTCTTTTTCAAAAAATTCTTGAACTGTCAAAGATTCTTTCCAATGTTTATAAAATGTTGAAATAAGAGTTTCTGCCAGGTCGGGATGCTCAATAACAAGATAAGTCAAATTCTCATCAGGATTTATTGTGTTTATCATGGAGAACATAACCGTTAGATTG
>QMNP01000151.1 GCA_003647825.1 Candidatus Cloacimonadota bacterium | reverse complement strand
GAAGAAATATATGGTATTACTTCGCAGTTAAGAAGAGCTGTTGTTTCTATTCCAAATAACATTGCTGAAGGCTGTGGTAGAAAATCCAAAAAAGAGTTTTACAATTTTCTTAATATCTCAATGATATCCTCATCAGAAGTTGAATATTTATTGCTTCTACCACATGATCTTAACTATTTACAAAATGAATATTTTGAACTTAATCAATTATTTGTAAAGCTGCGCAAAATGCTTAATATTTTTATGCAGCAGATACAACAAGATATAGCAGTAGCTGGCCAATTGCCATCTGCTAAAGGCTATGATCATGCCTGAACTTCCCGAAGTACAAACCGTGATTAACGGATTGAACAGTCTGGTTATTGGAAAGGAAATTCAAAAAATAATAGAGTTGCGTTCAGGAACATTAGAATGGCAGATCCCTATTACAAGTTTGGGAAAAATTGAATCAATCTCTAGAAGAGGTAAATATATAATATTACAAACCTCTTTGCATTATAAACTTGTAATTCACTTACGAATGACAGGTAAATTAATATTTGAGAGGGATTTAGATAAAACTTCTTCACACTCAAGAGCAGAGATTATATTTGCTGATAAAACAAAACTAATATTTGATGATGTTCGCACTTTTGGAAAGATTGAAGTCATGAAAAAAAATGACGATATTCCAGCTTTAAAAAAATTAGGTGCTGAACCATTATCAGATAAATTTAATGCTGAATATTTAATAAATAAATTAAGAAATAAGAAAGCTCCAATCAAGACAGTTCTTTTAGATCAATCTGTTATAGCAGGTCTTGGGAATATCTATGTCGCAGAGATTCTGTATCGATGTAAGATTGATCCAAGAAAAGCAGGAAAAACATTAAGAACAGCTCAGATAAAAGAAATTATAAAATACACAAAAGTAGTATTGCAAGAAGCGATTAAACATAATGGGACAACGATTTCCGATTATAGAAGTGTAGAAGATAAAAGTGGGGAATTCCAGAATTTTCTGAATGTGTACGGTAAGAAGACTTGCGAATGCGGAGCAGAAATCCACAAGATAAAACAGGCAGGTAGAAGTACATATTTCTGTAATATTTGCCAAAGTTAGGAGAAAAAAAATTGGGCAATAATAAAATAATAAATCTAAAAGAAGAGCAGATTGCTTCTTTAGAAAGACCAAGATATGAATACTCTTTAGCTGCTAAAATATTCTTCAATTTGATGGATATTGTAACAGGGAGAAAAATAACTCTGTCTAAAGTTAAACTGATCGAAATTTTAGCAAGCATTCCATATAGAGCTTGGGAAATCCGTCAATACGATAGATTGACACGATTTTACAACAAAAAGAATGTTGTAGATCGGGCAGAAAAAATTATGGAATGGGGTAGAGAAGCACAAGATAATGAATATTGGCATCTAATAATTGTTAATGAAAAAATGAAAGAAGATAAAATGAAAGATGCCTGGTATTTGAAGCAGCCTTTCCCCTCATTGCTGGTTTGTTCATATGTTCTTTTCTCACGCTCTCTAGCTTTTTTCAATATTTCCAGAGCTTTTTTATTTAATGCAGAATTTGAAGATCATGCTGAACATGTTTATGCGAAATTTGTTGAAGAGCACTCAGAATGGGAAGAGCAGGTTGTAAATAACAAAAAAATTGAAGGATATGGAGAATTTGCAAATTGGGCAGATGTTTTCAGACGTATTGGTTTGGATGAACGTGATCATATGAATTTTAGCTTCCATTTTTATGGTCAACCTGAGAATGTTGTTAAATATGATGGAATGCCTGAATTACCAAAAATTAATTAAAACCAAAAAAATAAAGAAAATTCAGTGAGAATGTAAGATACTGAGTTGGAGGAAAAAATGGCTATACAAAAAATTAAACAGAGTGTTTATTCAATAGGAGCAAAACATTGGGATAGACGGCTTTTTGATGAATTGATTCCCTTACCTGATGGAACCTCTTATAATTCTTATCTTGTGGAAGGATCTGATAAAACAGCCTTAATCGATACAGTTGATCCGGAAACCTTGGATATTTTATTTGAAAATTTAGAAAATCATGGTGTTTTAAAGATTGATTATATAATTGTAAATCATGCGGAGCAGGATCATTCAGGTGGAATTCCTACAGTTCTGTCTAAATATCCTGAATCAAAAGTTGTTACAAACGAAAAATGTAAGAGCATGTTGATAGATCTATTGAAAATTCCTGATGAAAAATTTATGGTTATCAAGGATGAAGAGACGTTATCGCTGGGAGATAAAACATTACAATTTTTATTAACTCCTTGGGTTCACTGGCCCGAAACAATGGTAACTTATTTGCAGGATGATCGTATCCTTTTCTCGTGTGATTTTTTAGGTTCTCACTATGTATCGAGTGAATTATTTGTTACAGATGAAGCAAAAGTTTACAATTCTGCTAAACGTTATTATGCAGAGATCATGATGCCGTTCAGGAAGATGATTATTAAACATTTAGATAAATTAGAAAGTATTAACATTGATATGATCGCTCCAAGCCACGGGCAGATCTATGATAACCCAGAAATGATCCTTGATGCTTACAAAGATTGGACTTCCGATAATGTTAAGAATGAGGTTGTAATACCTTATATTTCTATGCATGGAAGCACAAAAAAAATGGTAGAATATTTGGTTAGTGCGCTTATTAAAAGAGGAATAAAAGTTAAACCATTCAACCTTACAGTCACAGATATTGGTGAATTAGCAATCGAATTAGTTGATGCTGCCACGATAGTTATTGGTTCTCCGACTGTGTTAACGGGTCCTCATCCGGCAGTTGCTTCTGCTGCATTTTTAGCAAATATGATTAAACCCAAAGCCAGATTTGCTACAGTTATTGGTTCCTATGGCTGGGCTGGGAAGTTGGTTGAAAGAATAGCAGGAATGATCGGTAATTTAAAAGTGGAATTGTTACCTCCCGTAATGGTTAAGGGATTTCCTAAAGAAAATGATTTCCGTGCTTTAGATGAATTGGCTGATGCAATTTTGGAAAAACATAAAAGTTTAGATATTTAAAAAAAAATAAATAGGAGAACAAAAATGACTTTAGCAAAAACTTTCGACATTGACATTAACAAAAGATCTTTATTAATGTTGCTTGTTCTTGGAATACTGCCAAATCTAATTGGTGCAATAAATCTTCCTACTATTTGGGGTTTCAAGATACATCTTTTTCAGATTGCAATTTTTGTTTCAGCAGCAATGTATGGTCCGGTTGGAGGTATGATCTCCGGTGGTTTGGGTAGCACTTATACAGCAATGATGTTAGGGAACCCGTACATAATAATTGGTAATATAATTCTTGGAACATTTACGGGGATACTGTTTAGAAAAGAATTTGATCTAATTATAGCTGTAATTGTAGCATATTTAATTCAATTGCCTTTTTTATGGATTACCGATGTTTATATTGTTGGGATGCCAAGTGAATTGGTTACTAAAATAGTCATTGCACTTCTTATTAGTAATATTTTTTGGGCAGTTATCGCAAAATATTCTTATCCGAAAATCAAAGAGTGGATGTAATGGAATCTGTAATTTGGGATAAGTACATTCACCTCTTAAACGAGATCCAGTTTGAGGATTTTGATCTTATCGTTGCTATCGGAAGTGGAGGAATTATTCCAGCTGCTTTTATTCAGAAGAAATTGAATATTCCAATGAGGATCATTAATATAAACTACCGAGATCCAAGCCACAAGCCAAAATACGATGATGCAGTTTTGTTGGAAGAGAAAGGATTCCCAATGAAAAATAAAAAGATCCTTTTGGTAGATGATGTTTCTAGAACTGGAAAGACTCTAAAAAAAGCAAAAAAATATCTAAATGGAAATATAATAAAGACATTTACGATCAATGGTGAAGGAGATTATAGTTTTTATAACCAGGAAGAATGTTTGTTAATGCCGTGGGCGAGTATTAGAGTAGTTAAGTGAAATACTTATTAGGTGTCAGCGGTTCAGCTTGTCAGCAAGCTAGTTAGGAAATATGCTGAGTTTTTTATTCTGGAGAGCTTATGAGAGATTTTAAGAAGTTAAAAGTTTGGCATAAAACTCATGAACTGACAATTGATATCTATAAAGTATCTAAAGGTTTTCCCAAAGATGAAACTTATGGAATCACCAGCCAAATTCGTAGAGCTTCTTCATCAATTGAGTTTAATATTGCTGAAGGGTGTGGCAGAGAATCTGAAAAAGAATTAAGCAGATTTCTAAATATATCAATGGGGTCAGCTTCTGAATTAGAATGTGAGATTCCATTATCATTCGATTTAGGCTATTTAGAAAAAGCTGATTACAAAAGATTGGAACAAAAAACAATAGAGGTGAAGAAAATGTTGTCATCGTTTATTGTGAAATTACGGAAAAGCTGAAAAGCTGAAAAGCTGAAAAGCTAAAACGCTAATAATTAAGGAGAAAACATGATTTCACTAAAATTACAAGATGCAATAAATGATCAAATAAATAAAGAGATGTATTCAGAATATTACTATCTTTCAATGGCTTCATATTTCAATTCAATCGGATTAAATGGATTTGAAAATTTCTTTCTTGTTCAGGTTGAAGAAGAGCGCTTTCACTCAATGAAAATGTATAACTTCCTCAATGAGAAAGGCGGAAGAGTTATTCTTAAAGCGATTGATGAACCTGCAACAGAATTTAAATCAGCTTTGGAAGTTTTTAAGCTGGCCTATGAACACGAAAAATTTGTTTCTAAATGTATCAATGAACTTATGGATGTTGCTATCGACGTAAAAGATCATGCAGCCAAAAGTTTCTTGAATTGGTTTGTAGATGAACAGGTAGAAGAAGAAGCAACAATGGATTCAATTTTAAATAAATTAAAGTTAATAAATGGTGATGGAATGGGATTGCTAATGCTCGACAAAGATTTGAGTGTTCGCACTTTTAATCCACCTGTAAAATAATTATCTGGGAGGATATTATGACACAATTAAGAGAAATTTATTATTGTGAAAAATGTGGCAATGTTATTGAAATTTTAAATGAAGGAGCTCCAGCACTTGTTTGCTGTGGAGTTCCAATGG
>QMNP01000150.1 GCA_003647825.1 Candidatus Cloacimonadota bacterium | reverse complement strand
ATTCCCTGTATTAATTCAGTATTTGCCATTTTTTCACGTTCCAGAAGTGCATCCAGGAATTTCTTTTCATTTAGAATATAATCGTGACTGTAAGCATGATTTACCATACCTTCAAACAGCTCTTTTTTGTTTTTTACCGGAGGATTAATTACAATCAGATTTTTATCAATTATATTTTTCCACATTTAAATTCTCCTTCTACAATAAAGCATTCTTACATTTGTTAAGTTTTTCATGTCAAATTAATCCTTAAAGCCTTTCTTACCAATTTTGGTAAAACCATACTTGAGAAGTATCGGTGTTATCAAGGCAGAAATTATAACCATTAAAATAGTAGCAGAAAGGATATCTGTAGATATAATTCCCTTTGCCAAAGCCATATTTGCAACGATCAAAGCTACTTCTCCTCGGGGGATCATTCCAACTCCAATTCTAAATGAACGAACTGCATCAAAATTTGTGAGTCTAGCTCCAAATCCGCTTCCAATCGTTTTACTTAGTATAGCCAACAACACAAAGCTAAAAAGGAAAATGGGCTCAGCTTCAATATCGAACAGGTTAAATTCTAAACCAATATTTACAAAAAAGACATCGACGAAAAATGATTTTCCAAGGTTCGTAATACCCGTTTGCACTGCCAGCTTATGCTGGGTCTGTCCCAAAAAAAGTCCGGCAAAATAAGCTCCAGTTATAGCAGCTAAGCCTGCCATTTCGGCAAACCACGAATAAAGCAGTACAGCTGATATTGCTAAAGAAATAACTACATTATCTAATAAAATCTTTTTTAAATTCAGAAAAAAAGGCTGCAGCACAAAAAGTCCAAAAGCAAATGATATAACAAAGAAAGCAACTATCTTAACAAGTGATACAGTAAGGGTAGATCCTTCAGGGCCGGATCCGGTTAATCCAAAGATAAAAGTAAGAAGTAAAATTCCAACTATATCGTCAATGATGGCTGCATTAACAATGCAGCGTCCTTCCAGTCCTTTCAGTTTATTCAAATCCAGCAATGTCATTACACTCACACTTACGCTGGTTGCTGTAAAGATTACACCGGTTATCAACGCTTGTGACACGTTATTTGTAACGAAATATGCCAGTCCAAATCCCAGCGAGAAGGGAAGAATAATGCCGCCTGCAGCTGGCAACATTGCCTGCTTCGAGTCTTCTTTAATTCTCTTAATATCTGTTTCCAATCCCGCTTCAAATAAAAGAAATAATACTCCGATCTGAGCAATCCAGCTGATAACTTCATCTGGCTCAATGAAGTGCAAAAAGGTTGGTCCCAAAAGAATTCCCAGCAATAACATACCAATCACCGGAGGTTGTTTTATTTTGCGTGAAATGGCTCCTAATATTTTTGAAAAGAAAATAATAATGGCTAAATGAAGTAATAAATTATTTTCCATTTGCTGCCTTTAAAAGGTTTTGTTTATTTAAGTGCTGTTTATACGTTTTTGTAAATTCGTGCCTGCCTGTACCATTGGCAAAAAAGAAGAAATAATCTGTTTCTGCTGGATTTAAGACCGCAGCGATCGAGCTTACAGATGGACTGCAAATTGGTGTTGGAGGAAGTCCATAATTTAGGTAAGTATTGTAAGGAGATTTAATTTTTAAATCCTTATAATATATTTTTTTTCTGGTTTTTCCTTGTAATTCCAAAAAATAAGCAATCGTTGGATCGGCCTGGAGTTTGTAATTGTATTTTAATCTGTTCACATAAACACTGGCAATTGTAGGTTTTTCATCATTAATTTTAGCTTCTCTTTCTACTATAGAGGCCAGGATGATTGTTTCGTAGAAGTCCAGTTTTTCATTTGGCACGAAATTCAGATCTGCTGTTTGATTGAAGAACTCTTTCACAATATGAGAGATGATAAATTCTTCACTGGCATCATCAGGAAAGTGGTAGGTTTCAGGATAGAGAAATCCTTCCAGATTTGGAATATTGAATCCTGTATTCTTCTTTGCAAAAGTAGAATCTTTGCAAAGTGAAAGGAATTTATCATATTCACCAAAATCTTTCCTGGCGAGTAAGCGGCAGGTTTTCCAGGCTGTCAGTCCTTCCGGAATTGTAACTCGACGCAAAAACACCTTGCCCGATTTGATAAGACTTATAACGTCCACCATGTTGATACTGCCTTTCAGAAGGTACTTTCCAAAACTTAATTGACCTTGTGAGCCTGTTGCCCTGATGTATAAATAAAAAGCCTCTTTGCTGCGGATCAGATTTTTATTGTAAAGCCTGCTGGCAATTGTCTTGGCTGTTTCACCCTGCTCTATAGAAATAATTGTTTCTTTGATATCTTTTGGAACGTAAAGAAGATAAGCAAAATAAGCGGCAGCTAAAATAATCAGAATAATAAAAGGTAAAAAGTAGTTCAGGAATTTTTTCATTGAGAATTATCCATGTAATCTTTTAAGATAATCGAAGCAGCAATTTTATCTATATGCTGTTTGTTATCTCTACTGCTAATTCCCATCTGCTTCAACGCTGTTTTTGCTTCAGCCGAACTGTATCGTTCATCCCATAATTTTACAGGAACTTTTACAGCATTTTTCAATTTCTCGCAAAAAACTCTTACTTCTCTGGTTTTATCTGTATCTTCTCCGGCAAGATTTAGTGGTAATCCTAAGATTATTAAATTTACATTTTCCTCTACTACAAGTTGATTGATTTTCGAGAAAGCTTCCGTGCCATTGTTAGGAATTACTGTAAAGGGACTTGCAATGATTTGAAGAGGATCGCTAAGAGCAATGCCTATACGCTTTTCTCCATAATCTATTCCCATTAATCTGCTCAATGCCATTTATGCTTTGTTATCCTGTAAACTAAGTGGACAAGTTATTGATTATTAATTATATAGAAAAAGAATCTGATTCAGCTTTTTCAGTTTCAGTTTCTTTTGTTTCTACTTTAACCTCTTTATCTTTTAGATCTTCAATCTGGTTTTTCTTTAGTTCAATTTCTTTCTGCAGATTAGCGATCTTAATAATTTGATCATTGATCTCCGGGTATTTTTCAAATTCAGCTCTATTTACATATACAAAATTGCCGATTTCCCTTTTAGATCTCTTTATCTGCTCTTTTAAACTGCTTATTTTTAAGCGTAATGTCGATGTTTTGCTGATCTCTTCTACTTTATTGAAAACTTTAGTTAATGTACTATTAGCTTCTTTTCTTATATTGTCAAATAAGGCTCTTTTATCCATTGCATCCTCCAGATTTGCCTTGAAAATCTGATTAATCGTTTTTTTGTCAAATAGAATTTAGACTATGAAATAATGCGAAATTTGTTTATGCTAAAAAAAATGACAGTATAATTAACTTTGGTCTCTTTATTGCATTTTATAAATAAAAATTATTTAGTGGGGAGAATAAAAATGAAAAAAAGTTTTATTATTTTGTTGTATATTGTGGCTGCAGGCCTTTTTGCAGCGCCTTCAATTAGTCTGAATGCAGACAGAACAGATGTTGTTTTAGAGAATAGTTCAGATTATGGATTAAATATTAGATATGAACTTTCTGAAATTAATTCATTTAGTGTAAATACAGAGGAAGGATTATTTGATCAGATTGGAATTCCGGGCTGCACATACAGCACTCGTATTGGAATGGCAAAATTACCAGTTTTAAGAAAATTGATCACAGTTCCTTTAGGTGCCGAGATCAGAACTAGTGTATCTGGTTTTGATGAAACAGAATATTTATTGGCAGATTTTGGTATCAATAACAAGTTAATGCCTGCTCAGTTACCAGTTCCAAAAAGTGCAGATCCAGCTTCAATACCATTTAGTTATGATGCTGCATCTTACGAGCGAATCGGTTATAACAGTACAGAACTGATAGCTTTTGAAGAAATTGGCAGTATGCGCGGAATGCGCATTGTGGCACTTGTTCTGGAGCCAGTTAAATATGATCCCGTTGCAGGGAAGATCAGAGTATATAACAATATTACAATAGAAGTAGATTTTATTGGTGGAAATTTGGCTGCTACTCAATATGAAAAAGAGCGAACTTATTCACATTATTTTGAATCGGTATTAACCAGTTCGATCTTAAATTACAGCACAGATAGTTCTCGAGATCAGCTTACCAGATATCCTGTAAAATATGTAATTATTTCAGATCCAATGTTCGAAACTCAGCTTGAACCTTTCGTAGAATGGAAAACTGAAAAAGGGTTTGAAGTTATTGAAGCTTATACAGGTGATCCCAATGTCGGTTCAACTACTACTTCCATTAAAGCTTATTTGCAAGGACTTTGGGATGCAGCAACCCCAGAAGATCCAGCTCCTTCCTTCGTGCTTTTTGTAGGAGATGTGGCTCAAATTCCAGCTTGGAACGGTGCTACTGGTGGTCACATTACCGACCTGGATTATGTAAAACTGGATGGAGTTAATATTGTACCGGATATGTATTATGGACGTTTTTCTGCCAACAATACAACAGAATTACAGCCCCAGATAGATAAGACTTTAATGTATGAAAAATATGAAATGCCGGACCCTGCCTATCTGGAAGAAGTTGTGATGATAGCTGGTATGGACGGCTCTCATGGCAGCACCTGGGGAAATGGCCAGATCAATTATGGGACAGAAAATTACTTTAATCTTGCTCATGGAATTACTTCACACACATATCTATATCCCAACTCTGGAAGTAATTCAGCTAATATTATACAGAACGTTAGTGATGGTGTTGGATACATAAATTATACAGCCCATGGAAGTTCTACAAGTTGGGCTGATCCATCTTTTACAATTCCAAACATTAATAGCCTGCAAAACAGCGGTGAATATTGTTTGGCTGTAGGAAACTGCTGTCTGACTAATAAATTTGAAGTTCAAACCTGTTTTGGTGAAGCTTGGCTGCGAGCAGAAGATAAAGGGGCCATTGGATACATTGGCGGAACCAATAGCACTTACTGGGATGAAGATTACTGGTGGGGAGTTGGAGCCGGTGCTGTCGTTTCAAATCCTACTTATGCTACTACAGGATTGGGTGTTTATGATGGTTTATTCCATGAAAATGGTGAAGATTTTTCTGATTGGACAACAACAACGGGTGGTATGATCTGGCGTGGTAATATGGCTGT
>QMNP01000149.1 GCA_003647825.1 Candidatus Cloacimonadota bacterium | reverse complement strand
ACTTTGTCTTTGCGAAGCATCTATCAGAGAGTTTCTGCTGAAGCAATCTATATTGCTAATTAATTACTATTTATAGAGATTGCTTCGTAAGCAACAGCGAGAAGCAAACTTGCAAAGACACACATTTTTCTTTTCTCACAAAAACACTCTATTATGCAGAACTCATTTTCTATCTATGAGAAAAGGTGCTTGAATAAATTAATCTATGTTGCGGAACAAATTCAATATGATGAGTTTGTTCCGCAATATTACTATAAAATCGCAAAAATGATTCTTTCAATACTATACCTGATGCAATAAAGGATTTTATATTAACTATATACTTATTATGAAGATGCATAATAGTATGTCCTGCCTTACTTAATCCTTTCTAGCAAAAGGCACACAAATTGCAAAATACTATTGTAATTAAATTTAAGGAGGGAGAATGAAAAAGTTCTTAATCTTATTGGTTTTGACGTTTTTTGTTGCTTTAGTTTTTGCAGATCTCATGCAGCAGGTAGAAAGGACAGCAGAATACGACAATATTCCAATCACGCACCGTGTTTATGAAAACACATCCCGCGACGTACCCGAATGGGAATTTCTGGTAGATCCCGTCGGAGTTCTTACAAATTATTACGATTATCAGCCAGGAAGTTACAACAGCACTCCGATCCGCATTCAGCCAGATGAAGTTGGCGGTGGAATCTATATTGCTTTCCATGCCAAAGAAACAGCTGCTTCTACTCGTAGAGTATATTATGCCTATGTAGATGCAGAAGGTAATGTAACAAATACAGCTACTATCAGCACAGACGATGTGATAGAGGGTTATGCAGGCATCGATATAGATCCCGTAACCGGCAATCCCATCGTAGCCTGGCATGCAAATATGGATACCAGCACCGCTGATAACGAATGTGTGCTAACTTATGACATGTTCCATCTGGGAAGTCCCGGTCTTTGGAAAGCACCGTTTATTGTAATTGATGAATCATTTGTTTCCAACAGTCCCAATGATGAATTTGAGTGGCCTTATGTCTATATTGGACCATCACCTGAAACTGGAAAAAGAAGAGCTTACATCTCTGCAAACAATGCATATGATACAACAGGTGATCCTTCGGAAAACATTCTTTTTGCCTATGCAGATTTTGATGTGAATGACTTTAATATGCAATCTGAACTGGATTGGACATATTTTACTATTCCACTGATGGATCAGTGGAATCAAGGTATTCCCGAATGGAAAAGACCAAACTGTTCTGTGCAGGTATCTGACGATGGCAAAGTTGCAATTTATGGCTATGTAATAACAGATGGTGAAACTTCCACAACACCAGACATGATGTTCTGTTTCCTCAATAGTAATTATGGGGAAGGTGATTTCGAATATTTTGAAGGCCAGGCAGAATTTGATATTGCCAATCCTCAAAATCAGGATGGGACATACCGTTTTATAGATCCAGATACCAATCTACCGCACGAATTATATATGGAACCATATCTCTGTAATCATCAGAATGTTGTTTTTGCCAATGATAACACTCAATTAAAATTCCTTGGTAATATGAATATGATGTTACGTCCATCAAGCTGGTACCCAGACTGGCCGCAGATGTATCCTAAAATGTTTACTTTCGATCTGGAAACTGAAGAGTTCAGTTTTCAGGATCTCTACATTACAGGTGCCGATCCTTATGACAATAATCCAATGTTACCCTGGGATCTGGATGAAGATGGAATAGTAGATGAATATGATGATGATGGTTATGTAACATGGGTTGAAGGATGGCCGATTTATCACTTTGATAATGCTGTAGCTTTCCATGAAAATTCTTTCAAAATTACTAAAAACGACGACCAGGATTGGCTGTGTGCAGTCTGGAGTGAAGGTTTAAAATCTCGTTTGGGTAATATTCCTGAGCCAGGGTTTGAAGATTGGGCAGAATATCCGGAAATAGCTATTGCAGTTTCTGGTAATGGCGGCGAAACTTGGGAAGAAACAATTATTCTCAATGCAAAGAGTGATGATGATAATTATGCTCCTGAACTAAATGACATGATACCAGAATATGTTTATCCAGGTGATGTTATCGAAGATCTGGGAGACGGCTATGGGCTTGTTCACCTTTTCTTCCTCGATGACAATAGTTATGGTTCATTTATTCAAAATCATGGTGAGAACTTGGGCGGAACCATGAATTACGCAGCGCTAAAAATCTACTTTGGAGATAATGGTGGCAGTAATGCTGGTAATAATCTTGTAACTCCAGAGATCGCTACACTTTCTCAGAATTATCCAAATCCTTTCAATCCTTCTACAGAGATCAACTACAGCTTGAACGAAGCGGCAGATGTTTCTATTGAAGTATTCAACGTGAAAGGACAGAAAATTACTACTTTGGTAGATGATCACCAGGAAGCCGGACAGCATGAAATTACCTGGAATGGTGATGACATTAGTGGCAAAACCGTTACCAGTGGTGTTTATTTCTACAAAATGAAAGCAGGTGAACGCTATGTAAGCACACGCAAAATGATCTTGTTGAAATAATCTGATTCTTTTGCACAGCCCTGTTGCAGGGCTGTGCAAGTTTTTTTTCTTTACATTATTACCAAAGTTTAATAAATTCTGTCGGAGTAAGTAAGTACTTCATTTATAGTTTTGTTTTTTTAGTTAGGGGGAACTATGAAAACCATTCTTTTTACAGTATTTTTATTTAGCATTATCTTTTCTTTATTTTCTCAAACACCAACTGTTGAATTTATTACCGAACCAATTGACATTATGGAAAATTACTACGATTACATGCCGGGTGGATACACTACCTTACCTGTTCAAATTGAGGAAGATGGTGGTTTGTATATTGTTTTTCATGCACGAGAAGCGGCAACTTCAACTCGTAGAATTTATCGTTCATACATAGATGAAGGTGGAAATATTGCCAATATTTCCAATATTCCAATGGGAGATATTCATGAAGGATTTGCCGGCATTGATATTGACTTGATTACCGGTGATCCATTTGTAGCCTGGCACGTAGATATTGATCCACTTTCTGCCGATCTGGAAGTAGTTATGAATTACGATCTCTATCATCAAGGAGATCCCGGATTATGGACAGCGACTTTTATTGTTTTCGATGATGAAACTCCATCTCCAAACATGCCGGAAGATTGCTTCATCTGGCCGGAAGTTCACATCGGGCCATCACCTCTTCCTGATAAAAGAAGAGTTTATGTGATTGGAAAAAATTATACTCCATCACCAATTAGTGGAAATTCATGTGAGAATGTTTTGATCGGGTATGCTGATTTTGATGTAAATGATCTCAATTTGCAGGCTGAACTAGAATTTACATATCGAACAATTGAACTTATGGATCTATGGCATAACTCGCAAGATGCTCCTCGTCCAAATTTCTCCTGTTCTGTTTCTGATGATGGGAAAATTGCTTTGATGGGATACATCTCTGTATATGAAGGAGCTGATTATTTAGCTGTTTTCCTGAACGATAATTTTGGTGAAGGAGATTTCGAGTATTACTCCGAAGAGGCGCACTACAACGTTTGGAATCCAGCAACGGGCAATCCAAATGAATTGTATTTTGCACCTTATTTATGTAATCATCAAAATAGCATATTTTACGACAATAATTCAAAAATCTCTTTTCTTGGAAATATGAATCTGCTGATTGAGCCTTCCTCCTGGTATCCGGACGAAAAGCTGATGTATACAAAAGTTTATACTTTTGATGTTACCTCGCATGAATTTAGTTTCTATGATCTCTATATTGAAGGAGCCAATCCTGCCGATGATATACCTATGATCCCGTGGGATCTGGATGAAGATGGAATAGTGGATTCTGTTAATGCCAATGGAGATCCGGTTTGGGTAGAAGGCTGGCCAGTCTATTATCCGGATACTGATGTCGCCTATCATGAAAATAATTTCAAGATAACCAAGAATGAAGAAAATGGCTGGTTAGCTGCTGTTTGGAATGATGGTTTAAAGGCGAGGTTGGCAGAAGAAGGTGAACCAGGTTATGAAGATTGGCTGGAAACTCCTGAAATTGCCATCTGTATCTCGGCAGATAATGGTGAAACCTGGTCGCAGCCGATTTTCCTGAATGCCAACGAAACTCCACAACTTGCTAACATGATCCCGTGTTATGTTTATCCGGGAGATAAAATTGAAGACCTGGGTGATGATCATGGTAAACTTCACCTATTCTTTCTGGATGATTATTCCTGGGGATCATTTATTCAAAGTATTGGAGAAAACCTGGGTGGAATGCAGAAGTATTGTTCTATCGATATCGATTTTGGAGATTTCACGGAATCACCAGAGGTAATTATTCCTTCATCACAAATCGAACTTTCCAACTATCCAAATCCCTTTAATCCAAGTACAACTATTTCATTTGATTTAAACACTGCAATGTCTGAAAACGCTGAACTGATAATCTATAACTTGAAAGGGCAGAAAGTTAGAGATATTTCCCCGAGCTTGTGTCATGCTGAGTTTATCGAAGTACGAGGAGAAGTGCAAGTAGAATGGAATGGAAGAGACTCCAACAACAAACCTGTTACTTCCGGAATTTACTTTGCAAAACTCAAAGTCGGTAACCAATCAGTATCCAGAAAAATGTTGCTGCTGAAATAAAAATAAATGTTATAATTATGTATAAAATAATAAAATATTTGACGAGAAACATATCTAACTTAAAAAAATGATGTATTAAAAAAACGAGAAATTAGGAGGAAATATGAAAAAAACATTTTCACTTTGTATTTTGCTGATATTAGTATTTTGTTTGTTCGGTGAAGACTTCATGCAACCATCCCACACCAGACAAGCCGTGAGAAGTGACGAATTCGTAAAACGAGTTCCACTAAGTCAGAGAGATGTACCAAATTACGAGTTTATAACAGAGCCAACATTTCTTACAACAAGTTATTATGACTATATGCCGGGAAGTTATAACAGCCTGCCGATCAGACTGCAGGAAGATGCGCAGGGCGGAATGTACATCGTTTTCCATGCAACCGAAACAGCAGCAGCTACACGACGCGAATACTATGCATATATCGATAACACAGGCAGTGTTACTT
>QMNP01000148.1 GCA_003647825.1 Candidatus Cloacimonadota bacterium | reverse complement strand
TGATCTCGTTATTACTTAGATTCACATATAGTGTTCTGTTTGTATATCCTCTGTTGATCTCTCCTAATTGATATGAATAATCTTTTAGTAATTTGTGTTTGGACTTCATCTCAGTAAAATTCATACTGAACTCCTTATTATTTTTTATAAAAATTATATTAATTAGTTCGAAGATTTAAACGAATTGGCTTATGTCAAGCAGTTTTTGGAAAGGATTTTTCGTAGCAAATTTACAATAAATTAATGGAATAATTTGCTTGACCTTGATATAGTTGCAAACTTATTTGCAAATTAATATTAATATATATTAGTAACCTTGCGAATGGCTGAAATCCTTCGCAATGGTTGAATCTGAAAACAATGACCATTACGGAGGTCTTACAAGCTCAACCATCCGAAAGGTCTTGATTAATAGAATTTATAGATAACAGAATTAAGAAATGGGGGCATAAAAGTGCGTGAAATCGATCTTAATGAACAGATTGAATTAATAGTAAAATTCATAAAGAAGCAATTAACTACAGCTGGATTTTCTAAACTTATTGTTGGTTTATCCGGCGGAATAGACTCTGCAGTGGTTGCTGCTTTGTGCGTAAAAGCAATTGGATCTGAAAACGTGTATGGAGTAATGCTTCCCTATATATCCAGCCATGATGATAGTTTGGAGCACGCCAAATTAGTTGCAGAGAAGTTCAATATTAAATATAGAATTGTAGAAATCACAAAAATGGTAGATGCCTATTTTGATAATTTTGAACCGGATGCAAATGCCCTGCGGCGTGGTAACCGTATGGCTCGTGAGCGAATGTGCGTTCTCTATGATCTTTCTGCAAAATATAAGGCTCTTGTGGCAGGAACCGGAAACCTGTCTGAATTGATGATCGGTTATTGTACACAATACGGTGACAGCGCCTGTGCCTTCGAAACAATCGGTAATTTATATAAAACAGAAGTATTTGAAATTGCGCATATTCTGGAGGTTCCGGAATGCATTATTACTAAGAATCCAACTGCTGATCTATGGGAAGGTCAAACTGACGAAGATGAAATGGGAATTACTTACAAGGAATTGGATGAGATTTTATATCTGATGCTGGATCAGAAAATGAATTATGAAAAATTAGTTTCAACATTTTCAACAGAGAAGATCGATAAAGTTAAGAGGATGATCCAACTTTCAGAATTTAAAAGAAATATGCCACCGAGTCCTGAATGAAAATTTGTCACCTTCGCAATGGTTGAGGTACGAGACCTTGCAAATGGTAACTAAATATGATTAAAAAATAATACTAACCTTTGCGGAGGGTTACAGCCATTCGCAAGTTTTTTTAAGGAGTGATTTTGAGTTTTTTTAAATCGGATAAATGTAAAATTTGTAAGAAAAACCTGGGCCACAGGTTCTGTTTTAGAACTGGTAAAGATATCTGCTGGCAAGATTGCAACGAAATGCGAATAGACCGTAAATGCCCATCAGAATGCAGTTATGCCTTAAAAGAAACAGATGATCTATCCTTAAAAACAAAAGCTGATTCTATAGCTGAATATACCGATCTGCTTAAAAAGCAAATTGATAAATGGATATCGCTTCCGCAGAAGATATTTGGTGATGAAATTCCCAGAAATATGGCAGAATCAGAATCTGGACAGCAAAGATTAATAGAGTTTTTCCAACAGTTTCAAATCAATTCCTTAATTCCTCTATCTTATTTAAAAGATAAACTATCACTGCACGATCTTAAAGTAGCTTCTCATATCAAAAGCTATGAGGATATCACGATTGAATTTCTGGAAATGATCATCAAACAGGAATGGAAACAAACTATTGATTTATTAAACAATCCGGATAGGTATGATAATGAAGAATTCAAAAAGAATTATCTCCTAAGACTGCAAAGCAACAAGATTCTGGTAAAATTAACAGATTTTTTCCTTGTTTCATCTGCCTTAAGCCAGGACAAAAAGAAAGCTTTAGTTTACTTTCAACTTAATGGCAAATACAATATTACAATTTCTTTGAAAAGAAAAAATGATAACTGGTTGATCTCCGAAAAGATTTTCGGAAAGCCGGAAATTGTAAATTCCGAAGGCCAGGCAATGCAGCAGATCGCTGTTTTATTATCTAAAAATAAACTCAGTGATTGCTTTGAATTATTGAAAAAGTATTCCTCGATCTATGTCGATTCATCAGATCTTAACTATTACTGGGGAATGTATTATATGATTTCCAACAATGAAGATAAAGCATTCAATTTCATTCAGACAGCAGTTGAACTCGATCCTGAATTTCTGGAAGCAAAAGGAATATATGCCACCATGTTGACCCAGCGCAAAAAAATTGATTCTGCCAAACTGATATTCGAAGAAATAATAAAAAAGAATCCCAAAGATATTAAAAGCATGAATAATCTTGCTTCTATCTATATATCTGAGAAAAGGAAAGATGAAGCTAAGAAATTATTAGAAAAATGCTTAATTATCGATCCAAACTTTGAATACGCAAAGAAAAATCTGGAGAAATTGTAAACCTTCGCAATGGTCACAGACCTTGCGAATGGTGAAGAAAAAAAGTTGAATTGATCCTTGCGAATGGTGAAGAAAAAAAGTTGAATTGATCCTTGCGAATGGTGAAGAAAACAGAACCAACCATTGCAGAGGTTTTGCAACCATCTGCAAGGTTTAATATTCACCTTCCGAATGGTCGCAGACCTTCTGAATGGTGAAGACAGGAGTAACCAATTCCAACCATTGCGGAGGTTTCATTCTTCAACCATCCGCAAGGTTTTGCAGGAGTTATTATGTTATTCGAAAAAGGAAACTTCTATCATCTTTATAATCGAGGTTGCAATAAAGATGCCATTTTCCTGCATGAAACAGATTATAATGATTTAATCAAAAGGATACAATCTTCCAAGCATCTCGATTATTTGAAAATACTTTCTTATTGCTTAATGCCAAATCACTATCATTTTCTTGTTCAACAAACATCAGATATTCCCGTAACCCAATGGATCGGCTATATATTCAACGGTTACGTACAATCATTTAATAAAAGAAACGAGCACTCTGGAACATTGTTTGAAGGACGTGTAAGATTTAAGCTTATTACTGATACCAATTATTTAATAAAAACCGTAATTTATATTCACCTAAATCCTGTTATTGCTGGTTTGGTTACAAAACCCGAAGATTGGAAATACTCAAATTATCCAGACTGGATTGGTTTAACTAACTCTTCTTTAACCGATTATAAATTCATCAATGATACTCTCGATAATAAGAATGAATACAAAACTATGACATCAGAAGCATTAGAAGATAAATTGCTACAAAAAGAAATTGAAAAAGAACTCGAATAATTCTCACCTTCGCAATGGTCACAGACCTTGCGAATGGTGAATGAAGGAGTAACCAATCTTGCGAATGGTGAAGAAAAAAAGTTGAATTGATCCTTGCGAATGGTGAAGGAAACAGAACCAACCATTGCAGAGGTTTTGCAACCATCTGCAAGGTTTAGTATTCACCTTCCGAATGGTCGCAGACCTTCTGAATTGTGAAGACAGGAGTAACCAATTCCAACCATTGCGGAGGTTTCATTCTTCAACCATCCGCAAGGTTATATTCTCAGCTTCGCAATGGCTGAAAGTCTTGCGAATGATGACCAAGTGTATCTGCTTTTTCCATTCATTGCAAAGAACATTGGAATTAAATTCTCCACCCGTTTTAAGATATTATTAAATTGTGTGTTATGAATTTTTCATTGACACGATAATTGCAATAAAACTTATAATTCATTTGTAATTATCGAAGTTAATAAGTTATGATCGAATAATTCGATCAATTTGGAGGTTAAGGTGAAAACAGATTTTAGAAAATTGATCAGAAATCCTGTTATCACCTTTATAATGCACTTCTGATCAACATCTGCAACCTCTCATTTCAAAAAAAAATAATAAAGGAAAATATAAATGAAAAAAGAAAAATATTTAGTAACTAGTGCTTTACCATATGCCAATGGACCTTTGCATATTGGTCATGTAGCGGGTGCTTACCTTCCGGCAGATATATTCGTAAGGTTTCAAAAATTGTTGGAAAATGATGTGATTTATATTTGTGGAACCGATGAATATGGTGCTCCCATCTCCATTAAAGCAGAATCTGAAGGTGTTACTCCGCAAGTAATTGTAGATCGCTATCATAAAAGCATAAAAGAGAGTTTTGCTGGATTAGAGATTGAATTCGATAATTTCAGTGGCACTGCCCGTAAACCGCATATTAAAACGGCTCAAGAGTTTTTTACAAATCTGTTTAAACGCGGCTTTGTAACTCAGAAAACCACTAAGCAGTGGTATGATGATGAGAAGAAGAGATTCCTGGCAGATCGTTATGTAGAGGGAAACTGCCCTTTTTGTGGTGAAGAGGGAGCCAGGGGAGATCAATGTGATTCCTGTGGTAAACTTATCGATGCTATAACACTGAAGAATCCTAAAAGTAAAATTTCTGGATCAACTCCCATTATCAAATCTACAACACATTGGTATTTGAATTTACCGAAATTTGAAAGCGAGTTGAAAGACTGGCTGGCTACTAAATCATACTGGAAAGATAATGTTCATAACTTCATAAAGAATTTCCTGCACGATGGTCTTCTGGAAAGAGCTATTACTCGAGATATCGATTGGGGTGTTCCTGTTCCTCTGGAAGGAGCAGATGGAAAAGTGCTTTACGTGTGGTTTGATGCACCGATAGGATATATTTCTTCTACTAAAGAATGGGCAGAGAAAATTGGTGAACCGGAAAAATGGAAGGAGTATTGGCTTGATGCAGAAAATACAAAACTAATTCATTTTATTGGAAAGGATAACATCATCTTCCATACAATTTTCTTCCCTTCCTTCTTGATGGAACAGGATAAAAAATATGTGCTTCCACACGATGTTCCAGCCAATGAATTCTTGAATCTGGAAGGTCGTAAAATGAGCACCAGCAAGAACTGGACTGTTTGGGTAAACGATTTCCTCAAATACTTTGATGGTGAATATTTAAGATATTATCTGGCAGCAAATGCTCCTGAAAGTAAGGACAGCGATTTCTACTGGAAAGA
>QMNP01000147.1 GCA_003647825.1 Candidatus Cloacimonadota bacterium | reverse complement strand
TCAAAGTTGTGAAAAAGATTTTTTCAGAGATGTCAAAATATATGAAACTCAAATACAAAGGCCGGTATCATGAGCAGTTACAGTTGAAGGTCAGCTTCTAATGAAAAAAAGGGGGTATGCATGTACTAACTCTTAATTTCCTTGACCGTTAAATCCTGACTTAAAGATTGGCAAAGAACTTAGTTCAAAATTAAATAAGGAGTTTGACATGAAGAAAAAAGTCATCATTATGGGTGCTGCAGGACGTGATTTTCATAATTTCAACTTGTATTATCGTGGTAATGAAAATTACGATGTAGTGGCTTTCACCGCTACCCAGATTCCCGATATCGACGGAAGAAAATATCCCGCTGAATTAGCTGGAGAACTTTATCCCGAAGGTATCCCCATTTTTGCAGAAGAAGAGATCATTGACCTGATCCAAAAACATGATGTTGACGAAGTTGTTTTCGCTTATAGTGATGTTCCCCATGAAAGGGTAATGAACAACGCTTCTCTTGTTAACGCTGCCGGAGCAGATTTCAAACTTATGGGTTTGAATAATTCCCGCGTTAAAACAACGAAACCTCTCGTTACCATTTGTGCTACTCGAACAGGTTGTGGAAAAAGCCAGACAACTAGAGCAGTTGTTAAAGCTCTCAAAGCTAAAGGTTTGAAAGTAGCTTCTATTCGCCATCCAATGCCATACGGAGATCTGGTTAAGCAAAAAGTACAAAGATTTGCAGAACTGGAAGACCTGAAAAAGCATGAATGTACGATTGAAGAAATGGAAGAATACGAACCTCATATTGCTATGGGAAGTATAATCTACGCTGGTGTAGATTATGAAGCAATTGTGCGTGAAGCAGAAAAGGAAGCTGATGTAATTATATGGGATGGTGGAAACAATGATACTCCATTTTATACATCTGATAAAGAACTTGTAATTACAGTTGTTGATCCTCATAGACCAGATCATGAAGTAACTTATTATCCTGGAGAAACTAATCTTTTAATGGCTGATGTTGTAGTTATCAATAAGATCGATTCTGCAGATGCTGAAGGTATCCAGATCGTGCGTGATAACATTCGCGAACTGAATCCTGATGCTATAGTAATTGATGGAGCATCACCACTTAGTGTTGATAATCCTGATCTGATAAAAGGTGCTAACGTTCTTGTTGTAGAAGATGGACCAACTCTTACACATGGTGAAATGAAATATGGAGCTGGTGTTGTTGCAGCTGAGAAATATGGTGCAGAAGATTTAGTAGATCCAAGACCTTTTGCAGTAGGTACTATTGCAGATACTTTCGAAAAGTATCCTGAGATAGGTGTACTTCTTCCTGCCATGGGTTATGGTGAACAGCAAATTAAAGATTTGGAAGAAACAATAAATGCTACTGAATGTGATGCTGTTGTTATTGCAACTCCAATCGATCTGAGAAGAATTGTGAAGATCAATAAACCTACAGCGCAAGTTGGTTATGAGCTGCAGGAAATCGGTCATCCGACAATTGCAGAAGTATTAAAAGATTTCTAGTAAATCTAATAATTAAAAGAACAAAAAGGGCAGATTAATTTCTGCCCTTTTTTCGTTTTATAAATAATTTTATTCTTTCAAAGGAACCAGGTTGGCATGAGAAAACCACTTCCAACCTTCTGCTGTACGTGTAAAAACAGATAAACGAGCAGATCTTTTATTAAGCACTTCACCATCAATTGTTTCTTCTACATTAACAAAATAGGATACATTCAGAGTATTTCCATTTTTTGTAACTTCGAATGAATCTAAAACATAATCGCCCATATTCAAGTTCTTTATTAATTCAATTTCGTCATCTTTATCTCTGTAACCATCTTGATGAATAGATTGAAAGCCATCTGCTAATATGTTTTCGATAAAATCCATATTGGTTGTTTTCATTGCTTTCCATACTTCTTTTACCAATGCTTCTCCATCCACTGGTTCTACCTGGTTTTCACAGGATACTAACATTAAAGTCATTATAATTGAAATTACAATAACAATTGGTTGAAATCTTCTCATAAAACTCTCCTTCAAACGATTATTTTATTTAATTAAGCTTCCTATTTCAGAAGCAGCATTTTTCTGGTTTCAATATAATCCGAACTTATTAATTTATAAAAATATACTCCAGATGGGCAATTTTCTGCATCCCATTCCCAGTTGTACATTCCTGCTTCAAAATTCTGTGATTCAATTTGCTGTCCCTTGGAATTGTAGATAACAAGAACAGCTTGATCTCCAGATTGAACCGAGAAGCTGATAGCTGTTGAAGGATTGAAAGGATTCGGGAAATTAGCATAAAGTTTAGTGCTATTTAGTGGAAGATCATAACTACCGGTAAGCGTAGTTTCTATATAATCAATCTTTGTTTCTGTATCAGTGTTCGTACCATCAGATACAGTAAGAGACACAGTATAGACACCTATCTCATTATATGTGAATGATGGATTCTCCTCAGTACTATCAATTGATCCATCATTATCAAAATCCCATTCCCAACTTGTTATAGTTCCGGATGAAGTATTTGTAAAGCTAACCGCAAGTGGTGCCATCCCAACTAACGGATCTGCAATGAAATCTGCAATAATTTGATCTCCAACTGAGATGAAATCCATCTTAGTTTCGGTGGCAGTAATAACACCATCACCTACTGTTAAAGAAACTGAATAATCACCTGCATCTGTATAAGTATAAGTTGGATTCTCTTCAGTACTGTCGATTGATCCATCATTATCAAAGTCCCATTCCCAACTGGTTATATTGCCGATAGAGGTTGATGTGAAAACGACTTCAAGAGGAGCAATACCAGAAACCGGATCAGCTGTAAAATCTGCTTCCAGGGCTACCTCTACTTCTATATAATCAACTTTTGTTTCGGTATCTGTAGTCATTCCATCGGTTACCGTAAGAGAAACTGAATAAATGCCGATTTCAGAATAAGTAAATAATGGATTCTGTTCATTACTGTCGATAATTCCATCATTTTCAAAATCCCATTCCCAACCAGTTATATCTCCGATTGAAGCATCGGTAAATTGCACTTCAAGTGGAACTGTTCCATTTAAAGGATCAGCACTAAATTCTGCTTCAACAGGGGTAATCTCATCAACCAGATCATCAGGAGTTCGCGGATTAATACCATACTCATCATAACTATAATCCAAACATCCAGTTATCATAGCCCATTCCATTCCAACAGTTATTACAATTGGTGGAACAACTTCGTCCAAATAGAAAAAGCCATCATCTACCTGGCATTCTCCAGAACCGTCATCTATAAACCATTGACCAAATTCATCTTGAGCTTCAGTAACAACAACATCCAAAACTTGTACAAGGCAGCCTTCATATTGCTCGGCCTGTGCAGGTATAACAAGATTTAGCGTTGTTACGATAGTCGGCTCCGGTACAGGATTACCAGAACTAAGAATTGTTATTGTACAATAGCCTAATTCAGTTAAACCATAATATTCGGTAACAGTTCCAGTAACTTCAACTTCATCTCCTAAAGCAGGTCCTACAGTATAATCATAAACGTAGATACCGTGCCAGGCACCACCTTCTGGATCTGACATAAAGAATTTATTGTCCTGACCAAAATTAGCACCAGTTACGATACCAGTTACAGTTACTATTTGACCATCTAAAGGAGACGGATAGGTTCCATCAGGCCCAGAATTTGTTGTGTACTGAATGTCATAGATAGTTGTAGCAGAACAGATTGTTAACATTATAACAAAAACAGCAAAAAATAAAATTTTCTTCATAATTTCCTCCATGTATTATAAAAAGCTTTATGTGGGTATCAATGTCAATTCAAAACTATAAACTTCAAGTAAAAATTCACCATTGGAATTATAAAGCATTTTCATTAATGTATTGTTTATACAGATCAATACAATCGTTGCAGGCCTGATATTTGCAATTGCTGTAATATAATTTTAAAATTGCCTGTTGATACAAAGCTTTCTTACGGAAGATCTTTACCTGCTCATCACTCATAAATCTTTCCATATGTTTTGAAATATAATTTGAAGGAAGTCTCGGATAATCCTGATATATTTGATAAATTGTATCCTCCAGTAATTTAAATCTTTTTTCTCGAGCATAAACCATAGTTATAGGAAGCAGTATATTAATTAGAATTGTATCTATTCTAGTTTTTCCAAGTTTCAAACTTTCTGGTAAATAATCAGAAGTATCTTGAAAATATTCATATAGTTTTTTGCGGAAAGATATAAGTGAAAAATTCTTAGTACTTGAAGAAAAAAGTTTAAGAATATTATGGAAAAGAGATGTTTCAAGACTTGAAAAGATAAACTTGCTTATCTGTATTATCCTTAAGGCAGGATGGTTTACCGGTCTTATGCGGAATAGTTTCCATTCCAATTTAATTGGTTGAAAATCATGCTTCTGTTTAGAAAAAATAGCCTGCCACTTCAGTTTAGTTTCTGTTGGCACTATAGATGGTAAATCAGGCAAAAGATCCGCAGTTCCAAGCAAAAGAGATATTAATTCATCTTCACTCAATTCCGCTTCATGATATATTTTACTAAGTTTATTGATTTTTAAATGTAGTGCCAATTGAAGCATCTGAAACTTGTTTTTGCTATATCCCAAAGCTTCCAGCAGTCCTTGCCACAACAATTGATCAAATTCTGCAAAGTAGTGTTCTGCTTTAAATCGATTTACCTTGTTTTCAAACCTTTCCTTTCCAAGTTTTGTTAGTATAGATTGCAGAAAATTAAGGTCATTATCAGCAAAAAATGTGCAATAACGAGATGATTCTTCGTAAGTTTTATCACTATATTTCAGTAGAAGTTTTGCGATGTCCCTATCAAGAAATCTGCTGATTTCCAATATATCTATTGGTGTTCCATTTTCAGAAATGGTGTTTTCATATTTTCCATTATGATTATAAACAACATGTAGAATAACCCTGTTGAAGGCAGGATTTTCATCGTGTTCATGAAGAGTCCAGTTAAAGCTATCAATTTCCAGCTCTACATCTCCCCTTTTTACTATACCATCAATTTCAATTATTGCATCTTTGAAATCTGGACCTGAACCGGTATTCCATCTTCCAGGGAATAACACTTTTATACTT
>QMNP01000146.1 GCA_003647825.1 Candidatus Cloacimonadota bacterium | reverse complement strand
TCAAAGTTGTGAAAAAGATTTTTTCAGAGATGTCAAAATATATGAAACTCAAATACAAAGGCCGGTATCATGAGCAGTTACAGTTGAAGGTCAGCTTCTAATGAAAAAAAGGGGGTATGCATGCTTCACTTATTGTCTTGCCTATATAAAGTTGATTTCAATTCTTGACACGAATAAAAATTTGGATATGTATAATGCGAAATGTTGGTTTATTAATAATTATTGGTTTAATAGTTTTTGGTTGTGTAAAAGAAGAAACTAAACATGCTGATATCACTTTCGATGTAAATGAAGCTTTATTGTCTTCTAAAAACATCTTTCCTGATATCAATATAAATTTCCATCCTCCAATTAATTGGGAAGAAATTGATCAAGAATTATTAAATACAATCCAAAGCAAAGTCTCTGATGCTCAAGATTCAACTGGTATAGATCCTGTGCCGATAAAGATATTCATGGATATGGAAAGATCATGTACTTGTTTTGTTTCAACCTTCAATAGTTCACTTCTGGCTCAAGATATAATAGAGAATTACTTAAATGATTTCAGGTCAGCAAACAACGAAATCAATCTGATAGAAGGCTCATTCTCACATAATGGAATTGATTTTCATCAAATTGTTTTTAGCAAAGAGGATTTCACATCAATTAAGCTGATTGCAAATGTTATAGATCAAAAAGTGTTTACGATAGAATATGTAGTTCCTACACAATATTATGAAGAAGAATTGAGATCAATTGAATCTTCAATTGGTTCAATTAAAATAAACTAAAGGAGACATTATGAAAAGAATCATTTCATTAATCATGCTTGTAGCGTTTATCGCTCTGGTTGGCTGTTCTGCCAATATTCACAAAGTAGGCAAAGGAGCCCAGGGTAATAATGTAATTGAAGCACGTCAATGGTATGTACTTTACGGTCTTGTACCTTTGAATGAAGTTGATACAAATCAAATGGCTGGCGATGCTGTAGATTATGAGATTAAAACAGAGCAAAGTCCGCTGGATATTATCTTAAGTATGTTTACCGGTGCTGTAACCGTTTATTCTAGAACTGTTACAGTAACAAAATAGATACTTTATGTAATTGTTATTTTAGACTCTCCTGTCCAGGGGAGTCTTTTTTTTATGAAACGACTTGGCTCCAGTATAATCTTTGTTAATGATCAGAACCAGGTTCTGTTGTTTCTACGTGATGATAAGCCAGATCTTCCCTATCGCAATATGTGGGATGTACTGGGCGGTCATGTGGAATCGGATGAAACTCCAGAAGAATGTATTGTCCGAGAAATGAAGGAAGAGATCGATCTTGATCTAAAAGACTTCCAATTACTTTGCTGCAAAGAATTTGATGACCGCATAGAATACACTTATTGGAAGAAATCCAACTTGAAAATTGAAGAAATAAATTTAATAGAAGGTCAACGTCTTAAATGGTTCACCAGGCAGGAAACAGCAGAAACAGAACTTGCCTACGGTTTCAATGAGATAGTTGAGGAATTTTTCAATTCAATTCAGTCAATTTGAAACAAACAATTTAACCTTTCCATAACCCTTTTGCTTTACACTATCTCCCCACATTTTATTTCTGAACAGGGAGTATAAATGAAGTATTTTATTATAATATTTGCAATTAGTTTTTCGATTTTATCAGCAACCTCGATCTATGATATTCAATATACTACAGCACCTACCGGAGGTACTTACCCTTCCTTATATGAAGGACAAGTTGTAACAACAGGTGGTATTGTAACTGGTATAAACTATAGTGGCGGAAGATTCTTTATATCCTCATCAACCGGTGGTTCCTGGAATGGGATTTATGTTTATGATAATGGCCAGAATGTAGTAATTGGAGATAGCGTAATTATCGAAGCAGAAGTATCTGAATATTACGGTTTTACCGAACTAAGTTATTTGAATTATTGTAATGTTATCAGTTCAGGAAATCCATTACCCGATCCTGTTATTGCATCCACAAATGAAATCTTCACCCAAGAAGAATATGAGAGTGTTTTAGTTCAGGTTACTGATGTCGTTGTAACTCAAGCTTACGACGAATGGAGTGAATGGCATGTTTCAGATGGAAGTGGAAGTTGTATTGTTAGCACAGGATTTGTTAATTTTCAAGAACTGGAAGTACCAATAATTTTAAGCTATCCGTTTTCAAATATCACGGGAATTGTGTCTTTCGGCTGGGATGATTTTCGATTAAATCCTCGTAATATCGATGACCTGCAATCTGCTGATGATAGTTATATTATCTCAATTTCAGATCAATATATTTTCTCTCCCGAAGAATTTGAAATACCGATCTATCTTACAAGTCTTGGTGAGATTCAACAGGTTCAATCCTATCAATTTGATCTCGCATATGACCAGGAATCTATAGAATATATAGGTTACAACCTTAATGGGACTTTATCTTCTGGAGGTTCCATTACAGTTGATCAACCTGTTGCAGGTTCGATTTCTGTTACATTTACAGGTGATTTTTCATTTAATCAAACTCAGACTTTACTAAAACTTAATTTCGTTGGTGTAGAAAGTGGAACTGCTGAACTAGATTTTACTGCTTTCAGCATTGATAATATTGATGTTAATTATTTTTCAATTGGAGAGATAATTCTGCAATTAGAGAGCACTCCTATTGGTGACACACTTACAGTTATCCAGCGACCAATTTCTAACATTCCCTCAATTGCAGCTCCCGGTGACGAACTTTCAATTGTTTGTTTGGCCGAACCTGCTACGTCAGGATGGGAAGCAATCTTACAGCACCAGGAAAAAGTAATCCAGCTCAATATATCAAGTTCAATTTATAACAACGATCTGGAAAGGTGGCAACTCACTGCTGATGTTCCAACTCCAGATATTTATGAATTGTACGACCTGGTTGTTAGTGCAAATGGTATAGAAACCGATACAACTTTAAATGCAGTAAAATTGATCCCTGAATATAAGGAAAATTATTATTTTGTTCACATCACTGACGCTCATCTTCCAACCCATATTTTTTATCCAGATCCTCAATCTTTAATCGATACAACTGAAGTGAACGATTTTCGCGAAGTTATTAAAGATATAAATCTATTGAATCCGGAATTTGTACTTTTTACCGGTGATCTGGTGAATGAAGGTGAGATGGAAGATTTCGAGAACAGAAGGGTTTACACGAAAGCTCAAAAACTCCTGGCCGAATTCGAGGTTCCCGTATATCTGGTTACAGGAAATCATGATGTTGGTGGTTGGTTCAGCTCTCCACCTGTTCAGGGTACTGCCCGGCATAATTGGTGGAATTTCTTTGGTTGGAATTGGCTGCAAAATCCGCCCGTTTCTGAACAAATCTACACTCAAAACTACAGTTTTAACTACGGTCCTGTTCACTATATCGGAATGGAAGCATATATCAATTACGATGATTATATGTTCAACATTTTTGGTGATGCCAGCTTTACAGCTACTCAAATTGAGTGGTTAACAAATGAAATTCAAGAATATTCATCAAGCTTGGCACATGTTGTTTATTATCACTATGATTTTTCTGATCAGATTAATCTGGTAAACATGGGAATTGATATGGCTCTCTTTGGACATATTCATTCAAATTCAGGAAGTATAACTTCTCCACCTTACAATGTTTCCACCGAAAGTATTTGTGACGGTAATCGAGCTTATAGAATAATTTATGTAGAAGATGCTGTTCTTGAACCAACCGAAACTGTGAATGCAGGATGGAGTGGTGATCAACTGTATGCTGCTTTTTCGCCAGAGAATAATGGTCTTGCAGACAGTTTATATTGTTTTGTAGAGAATTCGCAAAACTTGAGTTTCCCAGATGCTCAGCTTAAATTTATTATGCCAAGTGGTGCAGATGAATACATAGCTTATAATGGGACTATAGATCAAATTGATGATTCTGGAGAGTTCGCAATTTGCTATGTTTCGTTTGAGATTCCTGCTAATGAAAATATCTCTGTTTCTGTAGTCGCCAATATCGAAGTTTCAGCAGAAGACCAGTTAATACCGGAAATTTCGCATCTCTCTAATTACCCTAATCCATTTAATCCATCAACAAAGATCAGCTTTCAGCTTTCGGATATATACGAAAATGAATCCATTGAAATTGCAATTTATAATATGAAAGGACAAAAAATCAAAAACCTTTCCCCGAAATTGTGTCATGCAGAGCCCTTCGACAAGCTCAGGACAGGCTCTGTTGAAGTACAAGAGGAAAACAATTATTCAATAATCTGGGATGGAACAGACCAGGCAGATAGACCAGTTTCTTCCGGCATCTATTTCTACAAACTGAAAACAGCTAACTTGGAAAAAACCAATAAAATGTTACTGCTTCGTTAATGGAAGGTTCATCGCTTTCAAAACTTTACAGCCATCAAGAAGTAGTTAATATTTTTTTACTTTACATAAATAACTTCCTCCGGCTAATCAGAAATTGAAGAAAATTGAGAAATGAGGAGAAGTTATGAAAGCCTTTAAGTTTATAATTATTATTCTTTCCATCTTTTTTGCTATTGGTTATGCTATTGCATTTTTCCATATTGCAAAGGATTTCAACATCCAGGAAATGAGCGAGCAATTTTTTTTAATTGGTTTTGCCGTATTCATTCCATTCTGGTATTTATGGCTGCGTCGCAATGGTTTTTATTCCACCTTCGAGCATGAATTCACTCATCTTATCGTTGGTTTGATGTTCTTTAAAAAACCGGCCGGTTTCACTGCTACAGCAAATGAGGGGGGCGTTACTGCAATGTATGGAGGAAACTTTATAATCACTCTTGCTCCATATTTTCTGCCGACATTTGTATATCTTATTTTACCCATGTATCTGGTGATCGATGCCAGATTCATAAAATATTATTTCGCAGTTCTGGGCTTTCTTACTTCTTATCACGTATTATCTACTCTGCAGGAATTCGGTTTTCATCAAACAGATATTACAAAAAGTGGAAAAACCTTTTCCTGCATTTTCCTTACCTTTGCCAATATCTTCATTTATGGAATTCTACTGGCCTTTGTGATCAATGGTTTCGCTAACAGTTGGATTTTCATCAAAGCGGGTTTCTTCGGCTCGGTAGATTGGGTGATGTGGATCGTAAATCTGGTGAAAGG
>QMNP01000145.1 GCA_003647825.1 Candidatus Cloacimonadota bacterium | reverse complement strand
CTGGTTTTTTGAATTTTTTATTAAAATGTTCTAATTGTGGAATTCGGTCTTTGCAAAGTAACTTGCTAATTATTCTTTCGAAGCAACCTTTTGTTGGACTTCTCGTCTCGAGGAGTTCAGTAAGTTTTTCGTTTTCGTCTCGAAAACTTTTTCTGAATTGACTGATCGAAAACGATCAACAGAAATATCTGGATCAAGCGAGACGATTGATCTAACTTAATTTTCTTTTTCCTTGAACTCCCAGTGCACCTGCTCGTTAGTTTTGAAAGTATAGAAACTCAGAAATTTCATCATTCTGGGTAGATCGTAACCAGCTTCAATGTAGAAGTAGTCGAATTTATCCAGACGTTTTTCAATATCCTTATCTTCCAGAAGATCATCATCCAGAAGTAGAGTATATTCACCACTTTTTAAAGTATCAATTATTGTTTCCGAATAAACAGAAAAATAAGTTTCATTCAGATGGTGTAAAGCAGCAGAATCTTTAACAGCTTGGAAATATCCCACATTATTTTCAGACGATAAAACAAAAACAGGTATATTGGGATGAAAAGCTTCTACAATACGTGTATTTGCATCATCTTTGGGAGTATGAATGTGACTTGAAATATGAACCAATCCTTTTATGCCTGTAAATGTAAACCATACAGCGATAAATATGGATGCGATTTGAGCGATCATTTTCATTTTGCTGATTCTGGAAATCTGACCAATAAAAGCTAGAGGTATCAAGAAAACAGATGTTCCCAGAAAGAAACCTAGAAAAAGTGTCATTCCACTTAAAGCACCACCCAGATCAACAGCTTTTGAAAGAGCGATTAGAAAAGATGGACAGAAGTTAATTCCGGTAAGAACTCCCAGCACGAATGCGCTTTTGGTAAGCATGGTCAGCTTGGGAACGTGACATTTTTTCTGTTTGTTTCTGGTGCGAACTGCAGATAACACCAGATATATAGAAAGCAAGATATAGGCTATGGAAGTGAAGACCTCACGATTTACTGTGCTGATCTGCGCGCCGGCATAACCGGCAAAAGCTCCAAATGCCAGGTAAGAAAAAAACCTTCCTGCCGATATTTCCAAAACAGCAAGAATCCCTTTCGATAATTTTCTGTCTTCCGAAATAAGGTATGGTAAATAAATTGGTGTGCAGGTGACCAGGCATAAACTACCTGTCGAGAAACCTAAGACTAAACCTTCTATTAACGTTTGAAACATAATTTCCTAAAATATTAATGTTGTGCCAAAAGAGATTATATTCTGGCCAAATTTTTTATTGAAATCAGTAAATTCATTCCTGATCCAGATTGATTTTACGGGATCGAGTAAAAATTCAATTTGCCCGATATACTGAGAATATAGTTCCGGAGCATATTTAGCTCCAGCGCCCAGATAGCAGTTGTTAAACAGATATTGATTTAATTCCGTTAAAATCAGATTCCCATCAGTTTCAGGATTATATATAAGGCCTGCTAAAATGAATGAATCTTTTGTGTTATCGATAAGATAACTGTATTTAAGATGGATTTTTGCAACATTAGAAATTCGCAGGATTTCAGCATTCTTCTGATCATAACAGGAACGATTTACATAGGAAACGAATCCGGTAAAACCATTGTTAAACCGTTTCGTATAACGAGATTCAGTTAGAAAATAGTGTTCTTTGTAATCGGCAATTGCCTTAGAAGTATTATTGAGATAGGTGAATCTGGCAAAAAGAGAATTGAAGAAATCAAAGCGATTATCAAATTCGATACCTGCTCCAAACTGAGTATAATCGTAATCATCATTTTCATTCAGATCATCTTTATAGTAGGCTTTTCCAAAGAATCTGAAAGCATCGTTGATCTGATATCCAGCTACAATATTTGTCATCCAGTCATTATCCCAGGCTCTATGTGATTTCCATTCTTCATCATCTTCTTCTTCCAAACGAGCATACCGATAGTCCAGATTTCGCAGACTGGTAAGCAAAGAAAGATCAAATTTATTAAAATTGCCTTTGTACAGAAAATATGTATTGTGAACCGATCTCTGTTGAATGCTTTCCAATAGAGATGGGCTGTTTAGAAAAAGTGTATTTTCGCCCTCATAGGAACGATTTGAGTATTGAATTTTAATGAAATGATTTTGCTTATGATAATATAGTTTCAGTTTGGCATCGTTATATAAAAATGAATTTTTCTGTTCATGACTTTTTTCTGAAAAGAATACTTCATCCTGAATAGTAAACGAAAGATCATTGTTAATTCTTCCACTGGTTTCGTGCTGCAGTTTAAATCCGAATTTCCCATCAGAAGTAACATTGTCTGCATCTGCAGATGCACTGGTAATAAGCTCAACAACATCTTCTGCATCGGTAGAAAAATAATTTGTCGATAATTGAGTCCAATGAGACAGATCAAGAGCAGATAACTGCAGAACGAGGAAAATGATCAAAATAATAATTAATTTTCTCATATCAAGTACTCTTAATGAATCGCATCTTTCGGACAGATGGTGATACATTTTCCGCAGGAAGTACATTTAGTTTGATCTATCACTGCTTTGCCTTCAGAGTTAAATTCTATTGCATCGGCCGGACAGATCTGGATGCAGTATCCGCAGGCATTACAGGAAGATTCATCTATATTAAATTCTGGATCGGATACTTTATCACAGCCAATATAAAGCAAAATTCCAAACAAAGCAATAAGGATAGTCAGTTTCTTCATTTATCCTTCCTAATTGCATCATAAGTGCAACTGCGAATACAAATCTCGCAAAGTATGCATTTATCTGCATCGATCACAGCTTTGCCGTCAACTAACGTAATGGCATCTACCGGGCACACATCTATGCAGTCACCACACCCCACACAAGAATTTGTCTCTACAAAAACTCCACTGCGGGATATTGCCAGAAGGGATAGCATAACAAAAAGTACAATTACGAAAACTAAAGTCTTTTTCTTCATATTAATTCCAAATTATTTAATAAGCTACTACTGCTTGATAGATAAGATTCCAGGGGCAGGTGCAATCGCCGCAGGCGGTACATTCATCAGGATCGATATATTTATATCCAGCACCTTGATGAATAGCATTCTGATCACAATCATTTATACAGTTTGCGCAATTATGGCAGGCACCAGTATTTATCTGGAAAACTATCTTTCCTCCTGGTGAATTCGAAATATTGTTAACATTTCCGACTTCATCAAATGCTTTCACAGCAAAGTAATAAATCGTAGCAGAATTCAATCCTGTAACATTGCAAAACTGATTTGCACCAGCAGCTAAAGGAGCTGGAGGATCGTTGAATAAAGTTGCAGTTGCCCAATTATCTTCACCTATCGGTTGAGTTAAATATCTTATTTCATAATGATCGCAGATTCCTATGTCACCGTTATCACCGGGAGCAGTCCAGTTTATTCTGATCGTTGTTAAATTGGAAGCATATCCGACAAGAACAGAAAGATTAGTTATATCTGATGGTGGAATGATATCTTCGATTAATTGAGAGTTTGTAACATTGGAAATATCAGCATAATTATTATTTTCATCAAAAGCTTTAATTGCGAAATAATAAACATTTCCCAGTTCTAATTCATCAACTGTGTAATCCTGTAAACTTCCAGCAATTAAAGGCCAGGGTGGACCTGGTAAAAGTTCCGCTTCTTCCCAATTTATTTCTGTGATCTCGTAAAGAGCTATCCGAATTTCATATCCTGCTGCAGTGCCGATATTACCATCATCTCCTGGGGAAGTCCAACTGAGTTCAATCTCTGTTTCACTTCCTATTGCTGTAAGATCAGTTATAGCTGCCGGAGGAGTTGAATCTGGTAAAGACGACGTTGTGGCATTAGCCAGATTAGATATATCTGCAATATTATTCATTTCGTCTAACGCTTTTACGGCAGCGTAATACTCTGTAAGCGGATCAAGATCAGTTATCAGCAAAGACTCTTCTGAACCAGCTGGTTGAGGTGTAAGATTTTGTAGGAAATCTGGAATATCATTCCAATTGTTTTCATCTATTATTTCAGTATTAACTTTAACGATATAAGATGATGCAGTTCCTTCCAGGCTATCATCACCAACTGCTGTCCAATTCAAAACAAATGAGTTCATATCAATTGTATCTACTGAAAGATCTGTAATTGCAGCAGGAGCAGTTAAATCCGGAGCTCCCAATGTGGTAGCGGATACTACAACTGAAATTGGCGCAATATTCGAAGAATCGTCCACTGCTTTGATCGCTGCAAAATATTCTGTGGAAATTTCTAATCCTTCAATCTGCAAATTTTCTATTGTAAATGGATTAGCAGGGATCATGTCCTGTTCATAATCAGCAATGTCATTCCAATTTTCTTCAGTAATTGAGTCTGTATGAACTTTTACAATATAATATTCAGCAGGACCGCCTGAAAGACCATTATTACCAACAGCAAACCAGTTCAACTGAAAAGAATTCGAGCTAACATTAGAAATTGATAACGTGTTAATTGCAGCTGGAGGATGATGGTTTCCCATGATCGTAACTACGGCTGAAGCAACCGGACTTGCATTGTTCATTTCGTCATAAGCCCTGATATTCACTGTAATAAGTGCATCTTCTTCTAAATCGGAAATTATCCAATATTCCTCAAATCCAGGATTAATTGGTATTGTCGGTTCAAAATCGGTAACCATCTCTTCATCATTCTCATCCAGGAGTTGCAATTCATACTGATAAGCATTCCCCAATGTATCATCATCTCCTGTAGATTGAAATTTAATTGTAAGATCTCCGGGATTATCAGAATAAACATTCAACCCATTCAGAGCGGCTGGCGGAATAATGTCTTGAACCAAAGTGAATGCATCATCAGGGCAATTGAAAAGATTAATGCATTCCATACATTGGACACATTTATCAGCATCAATAAAAGCTTTAGTCCTCGTAGAATCAAACATAATCGCATTTTCGGGACAACTGAAATCTAACATACATTCCTGGCAGCCACTACAATCTGAATACTCAACTCTTACACTTTCCACATATGATATTGTTTTATCAAGAGAATCTGTACAGCTGATAATAACCCCTGTTAGGATAAATAAGCCAATTCCCAAAAGCAATCTGCTTTTATTTTTCATTCCCAATTAACTCCTTGATTAAGAAT
>QMNP01000144.1 GCA_003647825.1 Candidatus Cloacimonadota bacterium | reverse complement strand
GCAGTTTTACAGGATTACAATGATGTATTTGTAAGTTGGGAACCACCAGGGGGAGCACCTGTAGCTCTCTGGAACCAGATGGATAATCCTTCCACAGCAGGAATCAGTGCACAGGATTTTGAAACAAGTTATAATCAATATGATGCCATGGGTGCTGATGACTTTATCGTTCCTGCTGGCGAGACCTGGTCAGTTTTCGAGATAGATATCTTAAGTTTCTATTCCGATGGCGGTGGACCATGTGATCTGGCTAATGTTCGTTTCTATGCCGATAATGGCGGAACACCTGGAGATCTATTGCATGAATTCCTTGATGTAGCAGCCAATCCGGATGAAACAGGTAATCTGTTCTGTACAATACCAGATACAGAATTTACGGAAGGTACTTACTGGTTATCAGTTCAGGGACGTATGGACTATGGTACAGGCGGACAGTGGTATTGGACTCGTCAAATGGCACCGGCAATAGAAAGTGAATTCTATTGGCAGAATCCTGGAGATGGTTTTGAAACAGGTTTCACCACCTGGTCAATTGCATCCGCAGTATGGCCTGCTGAACCAGATATCAATCTGAGTTTTGTGATCTATGGAACTACAACCAATGAAGATGGCGTTACAACTGTTTATGGTAATAGAAACGGGTTTGTTTCATCTAAAGCAGCAAAACACGTAACTCATAATCAGCGACAAGGCAAATTGTCTATTCCAAACCTCAGTGCCGTAAATGAAGCTTATATTCAAGAACCCCAGGAAAACACATCTCGTTCTTTACTGGGATACAAAATATATCGTAATGGTTCAGTGATCTACGATAGTTTAGATCCGCTTACAGTTACATATCTCGATGTAGCCCTTGATGCCGGCGTTTATGAATATGAGATCGTAGCAGTTTACGACGAAGGTGATTCTGATCCTGCTCCGGCAGTAAGCGCTACAGTTTTACTTCCTGCTCCATTAAATGCAGCCGCTTCCATGCAGGGGACTAATGTATTTGTAACCTGGAGTTCACCTGCAGAAGCTAGAGATATAGATTCGTATAATGTATATCGAGATGGAGTACTCTATTCCGAAGAGGTATCGAGTACATTCTTCATAGATTTAGCAACAACAGCGGGAGCAACTTATATCTACAATATCACAACCTTGTACGATGGTGGTTGGGAAAGTGAATATTCCAATGATGCAGAGATCACCATAACCGGTGCAGGTGGAGAGCTTATTCCATTGGTAACCGAACTGGAAGGTAATTTCCCGAATCCGTTCAATCCAACTACAACAATTAAGTTTGGTTTGAATGAGCCAGCCTTAGTAACCCTGGAAGTTTATAATATCCGTGGCGAAAAAGTGCGTACACTTGTAAATAGTGAACTTGAAGCTAAATATCACACGGTGCATTGGAATGGTGAAGATGGAAGTGGTAAGAATGTATCCAGTGGAGTTTATTTCTATAAAATGAAAGCTGGCAAATACACTTCTACTAAAAAAATGATAATGATGAAATAATGTAGTACAACGACGTTTTACGTCGTTAATAATAGCATGCTGGATTTTTTCTTGATCTGGCTATGCTGTCTGTAAGGGCTTGCCTAAAGGAGATCGTTTTCGGTAGCAACCGGATGCCGACTCTTCCGGCAAGCCCTTACTACTTTGTATAACGATCTTCCGGATAACTGGCAGCTCGCTCTACGATGTTCCCTTTTTTCCGGGAGTTGTTTATGTTAATTCATTCTACTTATGATAAAGATAATAGAACAAATAGGAAGATATATAAAAAAATCTTGTCAAAAAAAATATGAAAATCAAATTTCAATATGCAAAGAGAGAGGGTCAAAAAATTAGTACTTACAAATTTTAGTAAAAAGGAGCTAAATGAGTACCAAAAGAATATTGATTGTAGAAGATGAAGTAATCATTGCCGAGGATATCAGGATGATGGTAGAGAAATGTGGATATGATGTCTGTGGTATGATCACCTCTGGCGAATCTGCAGTACAAGAAGCTAAAGAAATTGATCCGGATCTTGTATTAATGGACATAATGCTGGGAAAAAACATGAATGGTATGCAGGCAGCTCAGGAGATCAATGAAACTCTAAAAGTACCATTTATTTTTATCACTGCCTATGCTGATGATGATACTATTGAGAAATCTCTTCACGTAGATCCGTATGGTTATATTGTAAAACCTTTTGATGAAAGAGAGCTTAAAGCATCCATGGAATTAGCTTTTTATAAATACGAGATGGAGATTGCCCTTAAAGCTAGTGAAGAAAAATATAAATTAATTTTTAATAATATTCAGGATGTATATTTAGAAATAGATTTATATGGCAAGATTTTAGAAATTAGTCCATCTATTCAAAGTTTTACCTCTCATGTCAGGGAAAATTTAATAAATAGAAATATTGGTGATCTTATTGAAAATAAGAGAGATAAGGAGCAACTCCTTAAAAAAATTATGCAACACAAACAACTGCAAGATTATGAAATTACTATTAATAATGGGAATAATGAAGTAATTCCTTGTTCAGTTTCTTGTAGATTGAGTTTAGATGAACTAAATAATAAAGAGAAGATTGTTTGTTCATTAAGAGATATTTCTCAAAGAAAAAAATTGGAAAAAAAGGTTTTAAGAACTGAACGATTAGCTGGGGTGGGACAATTAGCAGCCGGTATTGCTCATGAGATACGGAATCCTTTGGGTAATATCAGCTCCTCAATTCAGTTTTGTCTCCGAAAATACGATATTCCAGTGAATTTAAAACAATACCTGGAAATCATTCAGCGTAATTCTGAAAATGCCAATATGATAATCAAAGAACTTCTTGAGTTTGCAACTCCCCGTGATATCAAGTTAGAACCAATTTTCATTGTGGATGTGTTGGAAAATGCGATTTCTTTAGTTGAAGCTAGATGTAAACAGAGAGGTGTAGTTATAACCAAAAATTACACTTCCAATATTCCTGAGCTTCTTATTGATGCAAATTGGATGCAGCAAGCTTTTGTGAATTTTTTCATTAACGCTGTGGATGCAATGCCAAAAGGCGGAGAGATAATAATCGAATGTTCTTATAACGTTGATGAAGTGATGATATCGTTTTGTGACAATGGAGATGGAATATCTGATGAGAACCTGGCTAAAATTTTCGATCCTTTTTTTACCACAAAATCTGAAGGCACAGGTCTGGGCTTATCTTTAGTTTACCAGATTATTTCCGCACATAACGGAACAATTGATATAACAAGTGAAATTGGTGAAGGAACCTGTGTGTATGTAAAACTACCAGTAAAAGAAGGAAGGAATTGATACGATGAGTACAATATTAGTAGTAGAAGACAATAAAGATATGAATTTTCTGCTTTCAAGTATTTTAAGAGAAGAAGGTTACCATGTGATTTCAGTGGGTAATGGGGCAAGAGCAATTCAGGAAGTAAAAAAGAAGATACCGGATCTGGTCTTGTTGGATATGAGATTACCCGGGATGAATGGCATTGAAATATTAGAACGATTTCGCGGCATAGACAACGATATGCTGGTAATAATGATAACTGCCTTTGCAGAAGTTTCTGATGCAGTAAAAGCAATGAAATTGGGTGCCTATGATTATATTACAAAACCTTTTAATAACGATGAATTACTAATTACGATCAGAAATGCGATAAAGACCAGAAATTTAAGCCAGGAAGTTGCTACTTTAAAATCTAAATTAGGAGAAAAAGAAGCTATCAAGAAACAATTTGGAGAAAGTGTAGCAATTAAACGTGTTATTAAACAGGTCGATTTAATTGCTCCAACCAATATGAGTGTAATATTGCAGGGAAAGAGTGGTACAGGCAAGGAAGTTTTTGCCAATCTGATTCATGAAAAAAGCCAGCGTAAGAAAAAACCATTTGTTGCTCTAGACTGCGGGGCTATTCCTGCTACATTGATTGAGAGTGAATTATTTGGTTATGAAAAGGGTGCGTTTACAGGTGCAAATAATACAAAAGAAGGAAAATTTGAGGAAGCTAATGGTGGTACATTACTGTTAGATGAAATCACGAATTTACCATTTGATGGTCAAGCGAAACTATTAAGAGCAATTGAAGAAAAGATTGTAACTCATGTTGGCGGAAAACGAAAAATTGCTGTGGATGTACGGTTAATTGCAACCACAAATCTCGATTTTAAAGAAGAAATTCAAAATGGTAATTTCAGGGAAGACCTGTATCATAGACTCAATGAGTTTCAGATTGAATTACCTCTGGTTTCTGAACGGATTGAAGATATTCCAATTCTTGCTTTCGAATTCCTGCAGGATGCTAATAAGGAACTGGGAAAAAGAATCAAGGACTTTTCGGATGGAGCAAAAAAGATGATGACTTCTTATTCCTGGCCTGGAAATGTAAGAGAATTAAAACATGTTGTAAAAAGAGCAACCTTAATGGCAGAAGGCAATTTCATCGAACCAGAAGATCTCTCATTTGTTATTAGTGATAAAACTGACGCTGGAAGTTTATTGAATAACATAGATGAAGGCTCTTCTTATGACGAAATTATAAGTAAATTTGAAAAAGAACTGATTATCTCTGCACTGGAAAAAGCAAATGGAAATAAAACCAAAGCTGCAGAAAGTTTAAGTATGAACAGAAAAACACTATATCGTAAAATGAAGAGCTTAAATTTATTTGTGCCCAATACACTGGATTGATTATTAAGTGTTACTAATTCAAAATGTGAGTCAGATTTGACTCAAAAAAAGAATTATTTTTGAGTCAATTTTGACCCACTTGGTTTTTCCAAAACAGTAATAAATCAAATTATGGATAGAAATCAGTAAAATTGTTTTAAAATTATATCACCTAACATACTTATTTTTTTAGCAGATACCATAATAACATAGTCATAATGAATTACTCAATAAACCTATGGCACATAACTTGCAATTATTATTATTAAAAATTTGGATATGGTGTATTTATGGATTCAGCATGCTGCAAGAATGCTATATTAATAGTTGAAGACAATGAAGATATGCAGTTGTTATTAACAACAATATTAGCTGACGAAGGATTTTTAATTCACCAGGCATATGAAGAAAAATCGGCTCTCAAAATATTTGAACGGGTAAAACCTCAATTAGTGCTGCTGGATCTTAGATTACCAGGAATAGATGGCAT
>QMNP01000143.1 GCA_003647825.1 Candidatus Cloacimonadota bacterium | reverse complement strand
TAAAAAAATAACGACACTTATTTGTTTAAAAAGAACCGATGAACTTAAACTTTAAATTACAAAAATTCAACAATCTATCTTTTAAACCTAAAACCATAAAACTCAAGCAGATGCAGCTAATGGTTCACGTGCGCCACGACTCATCTTGTTTTTCTTCTCGCTTTTTGTGGGCACGTTTGTTACAAGCAACTTTCTTCAAACTTCACTTTAAAAGCATAATTTTAGACGTTGTTTCTTTTTCATTCAATTTCAACTTTACTACATACTGACCACTGGAGACAGATTTTCCCATTTCATCTTTTCCATTCCAATTGCATTCGTAAGTGCCGGGAACTGTTGTGCAATCCAATAATGTTTTTACTTTTTGTCCTTTGATGTTATAAATTGCAAGTTCGATTTTTCCTGACTCAGCCAATTCTAATTTTATCGTTGTATCTGGATTGAATGGATTTGGGTAGTTTGAGATGTGAGTAGTGAGAGATGAAATTTGAGAGATTTCCGGTTCTTCGATTCCAACTCCCTGCCATTCGTAAGCTCCCATATCAACCGTATCTCCGCAAATACGGGGATTTCCTGCTAAATCAAATTGAGGTAATTCTATTCCTGCTGGTAAATCCAACGTACCAGTATCGATACAGGGAGAGTAATTTAAAAGTGCAAAAGGATAAATTCCCAAGCTGTCGAACATCGGGTCTTCATCTAGATTGCCAGCAAGCCAGTTAACGTTACCTGAGCCATAATAATTTACATTTGTGTTTCCACCTTCAATAAGAGAATAATAAACATTTACTTCCGCTCCATCGAAAATATTCATTGAATATCCATAGTTGTTGTATAAAATGTTATTATGTAAATTTAAATGTGAGTTACTTATAGAAATTATACTACCGGTATTATATTCTAATGTATTTTGAGAAAATGTACAATTAGCAATATCGACATTCATATTATCATTTAAGTGTAAGCCTGTTGAACCACCTAAACCAGATTGAGGATTGAAGAAATTATTGTGATTACCACTAAATTCACAATTGACTATTTGTGCGTAATAATCACTTGGGATATTTGTATGACCACCAAACTTTAAACCTCCACCACAATAATCATCATCCGGAAAATTATTTTGTATTTTAGTATTAATAAGAGAAATTTCAATAATTGGATTTGGACAGTTAAATTCAACTGATTGATACATCCCATACCCGCCAATATTATTTATTATTGTCGTGTTACGTAACTCACTATAACCATTTGATAAATATATTGCGCTTCCATGACCACCATTACAATTCTCAATGATTACGTTATTTAAACTGATATCAGCTTGATAAATAGTAATACCACCGCAAAAAGAATTTTCAGCTTTTGCGCCGTTCATTAGTTTTAAGTCGTGCAATATTAATTTAGAAAACTCAGGTTGGTATCTAGAAAGCTGAAAGAAAATTGGATATTCTAACTCAGCATCTAATATTGTTTCTTCGTTTGAAATACCTTGAATTATAACACCATGTTTAACATTAAGTGGAAAAATTTGATTATTCAAAGTTTGTGAATAAACTCCAGAAGCAAGAAATAAAGTATTAGGATTATCATCATTTCTTTTGATTTTTGTTTGAGCCAAAGCAATAGTCTGCAAAGGATTTTGAGTACTTAGACCATCATTCTCATCATTACCATTCGGAGATACAAACATGTCTTGATCAATTTGTTCAATTTTGGCATGTAAGCAGGAAAACGTATAAGCATCATTAAAATTTAAAAAATAATAATCTGGTTCCAACACTGTAAATGTATCAATAATTACATTTGTATTTTCATTGTAGTATGCTAAAAATATGTCTGCTCCAGTTCCAGAATAGTTCAAAAAAATATTATTTAAATTAATTTCATCAAATTGAAAAATAGAATCTGTAACATAAGCAGACAGTAAACCTCCACCAGCAACAATTGCTCTATTTCCCGATATTGTATTACCTTTTAATATTGTGATGCTATTTCTTACAAAGATACCTCCACCATAATAAGATGTATTACTTCTTATCTTACAGAAAGATATGGTAGTGTTATTAGTATTTTTAATGAAAATCCCTCCACCTTCATAACTCTCTGATACTCCTTCTAAAAGAGCAGAACCATTTTGAATGGTAAAACCAATTATTGATGCATTTTCACATTCATCTATTTTCACACACCTTGATTGTTGATTACCATCAATAATGGTTTGATTGATCAGTGAGTCTTCAGGTGTAATCATGTAGAGTGAAGCAACTGTGAGTGATTTTTCAAGATAATCTATATTCTCGTAATATGTTCCAGGATAAACTAAAACAGTATCGGTATCTACAGAAGCATTTATTCCTTCCTGAATGGTTGTGAAGTCGCCTGTGCCATCTTGTTTAATATGATGTATTGTTGAGTGTATTTTTGTACAGAACAGGCAAAATAAAAAAAAGATAAAAATTCTTAACTTCATAATTTCCTTGAAAAAATCATTTTTTAAATTTCAAGCCTTGCGAAAGTATAATAGCCTTCGCAAGGCATCAATCATTACTTCATCATCAGCATTTTACGAATTAATTCTTTTGAATTGGTTTTCAGTTTGTAGAAATATATTCCTGAACTTACTGACCTTCCAGCGTCATTTTCTCCATTCCAGGTCAATGAATGTATCCCTTCTTCAGCAAATCCCGAGAAAAGGGTCTTTACTTTTTGTCCTTTCACGTTATAAATCGTCAGTTCTATTTCTTCTTCATCTGGCAATGAGAAAGATATTTGAGTAGTTGGATTGAAAGGATTTGGATAGTTGCCATACAACTGAATTGATTCGACAACTAATGATTCATTTCCCGGTTCTCCAATTTCATTAAACTTAATTATCGAGCTTACTTGTCTTCCACTGATAACTATACCTTTTTCAAATTCACCGGAATTTTCATTGAAAACTAGATAGTTAAGAACCGGTTGATTCATTCCTCGATTACCGGTTACTATTTCAAAAGTGAAAGGAATTTCTTCACGATTGGCATTTTCTGAGTAAACTAATATTTGCTCACATTCGTTTTCTACAACGACAGCACCGACACAAACTTCATCCTGAAATACACCGATTTCAGCAATATTTTCAGGAATATCTACAACATCGATAACTTCATAATCCGGTTTTTCAGTATAAGCAAAGTTTTCTGATTCTGCTTTTTCGGATGGTTCCTCAGTTTCGGCGGAAGGAGTCCAATGAAAACCAGTTATCTGAGGAGTACGTTCAAATTGAACGATATAGCCTTTTCCATACTCTAGTGTTTTATTAGCAGTGGACCATGAAACAGGTTCTGCATCTCCGATTCCTCTATTATTACTGCATTTATTGTAATACCAGTCTTCAGCCCATACTTCTTCCACATATTCCCAGAATTCACCAAATGCAGCAACAATATTCCTCGATTCAGGGAGCCAGTATCCTAACCAATTTTCGGTGTATGCCGGTAATGCTTCAGAAATAGTATATGTGTCGGATAATCTCTCACCATCCACAACTAATGTTGTAGATTCTCCTTCTTCATCAACAGTGATTTTGTAGCCTTCATGACGGAAAAGCATATTATTAAAACCATTGTCTTGGAATCCAAGAACACTGAGTTCAATATCTATCTCCTCATCATCCCTATAACCTTCGATGATTTCAAAATCATTTATTGTTGGATCACCATTTAATGTTGATTGAAGAAGTCCGGGAGTTTGCAATGTTGTATTCCAGTATGCTTGTTCATAGCTTTCGCCATTATACGTATATTGCTGAGTGAGTCGAGGGAATGATACCCAGGTTACACCGGGAGAGAATGTTTTAGCGTCACTATCAAGGAAATTGGGGTATTCAATTGGAGATTCATCCTTCGAGATAACAACGAAATCAAATTGATCAATCCGCGTATCAAGATCATCTAACGTCTTTACTACATATAAATTGTTATCCTCTTCATATGATAAATTGTGATAAGGATCATGTAAGGGAGTACTTAATCCCTCTGAAGGAGAATTGCGAAAGATATACAGATTTTCTGAATCAGATAAAACTATGTTTGCTATTCTTTTGTAGGTGTATGCACTAATTTCGTAACTGTAGTAATACTCCGGATTTTCTATCCAATTCTTGATATTGGAATTTGGGATATTTGGTCCTCCTGGAAGACCAGGTAGAAACTCCTGAGTAAGAGCCTCTTGAATACCACTAATAACATTTCCATTATTTTCATCAATGAAATGCATTAAATATCGAAATAAAATTTCACTATCTATCCATGTATCAATATCGCTTGCAACACCATACCAGTTTGAAGTACTAAGTAAACCTAAATTGTATAAATAAGTATACATTGGTGTTTTCAGATTGTTAGTTAGTGTGCCATTATGCATAAGTGTGAATGTTTTTGTTTCTTGTGTTCCGGGATAAGTATAATCGAAATAAAACGGATGGTTACCTTCTCCAGAAGATCCTTGTCGTGCATGTCCTAACACTATAGTTGCATCATTAACAGTGTTAATGATATAATCTTCAGCATCATCAAGTTCAACTTGCCATATTGGCAAACCACCAGTATAATACGTGTCATCATTGGGTGTGGGATCTGTTTGATACCAACTCTGGTTACTTATGTTGAAAGTCCCAACATCAGGATAATAAATAAATCCATAACCGTCGTCGTTTCTTTTGTTACTTTGAACATTGTGTGATCTGACACGTATAAAATCAAATAAATCGTATGTTGTGCTATTGCCAGAAAGATAGTAACCATTTTTAGCTATCATAGCCATCATGTCACATTCTGCAAATATGTAGCTGATACAAACAATAAACATAGTACATAAAACTGTCTTTTTCATCTTTTTCCTCCAAAGATAAATAAATTCCCAATAAAATTTTCGTCATTAATTCGCAAGGTTTAATTTTCGGGAGTGGTTAACAGTTTTATTATCAGTAAATACTGATCGATTAATTTTCGAAATATACTTTCATTTTTCAAATATCGGGATATCGGATTGTCTATGAATTAAATTCCTTAAGTTCCTTTCATTTCAATTACTCCTTTTTTCAAATTTTTCAGTTGCTTGTAATGATTAGCGTATGCTACGGAATCAGAATGATTCCAGGTAAGCATGCAAATCATTACTTTAATCGTAAGATT
>QMNP01000142.1 GCA_003647825.1 Candidatus Cloacimonadota bacterium | reverse complement strand
GTTTAGGTGGTTGTTGTGTTCCACTGCTTTTTGATTTTGAAGAGAAGCAGCAAAGTTCCGATAAATTTCCGGTTCATATTGCTTACATTTATAGAAAAGATTCTGCAGAATTTGAAAGAACATTAAGCAACTTGGAAAAACTTAAACAAATGTACATTTTGCTAGATATCAAGAAGTATAACTTAGATACTGAAAATGGTAAACAGGTGAATGATGCTTTATGCACATTTTTCAATGTTGCAGAAAAGAATTATAATAAAACGCCTAAAATGTTTATTGGTGATGATACTCTTATCGAAGATCAAGTGAATTACGATGCAATAAAAATGTTGATAAAAAGATATCAAGAAAATGAAGATATTGCTCCGTGGGAGAGAATATCTATCGTAAATAAAGGAGAGAAATAATTATGAAAAAGACAGGAATTATATTGCTTATGGTGATAGTAGGTTTTGCACTTTTTGCAGGAGAAAACCAGACAGAAAAAGCAGAGACAGTGATTGCAGATTCCGTTCAAATTCCGCAAATAACCTTTCTTGAATTAGGTTCTCTTACCTGTATTCCCTGCAAACAAATGGAAAATGTGCTCGAATCCATAAGAGAAAAATATGGTGATCAGATCGAAGTGATCTTCCATGACGTGAAAAAAGAGAAGGAAATTGCAGAGCAATTTAGAATTCGAATGATACCTACTCAGGTTTTTTTAAATTCTGAAGGTGAGGAAATTCACAGACATATAGGCTTCTACCCGGAAGCACAAATTGATGAATTTCTGTTGAAACAAGGGTTAATAATTATTCAGTTGGAGGAGTAATGAAAAAAGCATCTTTGCTGTTTCTATTTGTTTGTCTCACTTCAAGCATTTTTGCGCATGAAGTATCACTGATGTATTCCTTACGGGATGAGAATCAGTATAATAATGATGAAGACAAAGGCTTCAAATTGAACTATGCAGCTTTTTCATGGGGTGATAATGAATTTTCTGACTATGCATTTACTTTTTCAATTTCAGAGCTTTCCCCAACATACACGTCCTTATCTCTCAATAAAGCATGGCTTAAATTTCCTGTTATAAATGGCTTAGAATGTAGAGTTGGAAAGCAGTATCACGATTTTGGTAATCTTAGAAAATCCGGATCTTGTTGAGGTGGCGGTGCCGGTTTCAGCGGTGCTGGAACAATATGTATTTATGATCCCACTCACCTGGTTAAGAAATCAAGTTATATGGTTAAGTTAGACTACAATTGGCAACAGTTTACAGCTCGAGCTTATTTTGCACATGATTTTGCTAAAGCTAAAGATCTTGGTGCCAGGATTTCTTATGAAAACGCCGGATTGAAAGTCGGAATTGCTTTTATGGATGAAAATTTTGAAGAAGATGAGAAACTATTGCACTACGAATTTGATACTGCTTATAACGCATTTGAGCTAATAGAGTTTTCTACCCAAATAAGTAATATTGATGATGGTCAGAATGTGACGGATGATGTAAAAGCATACTTGCTGGCAAATTATTATCCGGGTTACAAAGTTCCTGTTGTCGGAAATATAAGACCTTTTTTGGGAATTGATACTCGTGAGAATCTGGCTGAAAATACTGTTTTCTGGGGTTTGAATTTTGAACCGGTGGAAGATGGTTTTATCAAAATTGAATACAGTGTGGATTCACATGATTATATTGATGATAGATTCGATATACAAGTTGCATATATTTTTTAAAATAAACCTGAAATTAGAATCAATATTTCTAATTTATGTGGTAGATTTAATATTTTAAATTTTTTAACCATATTTTAGAATTTTCGAAAAGTATTTCATCAAAGAAATTCCTGCTCAAATATTTTTGGATTAGGAAAATAATGTGTTCTATCGTTATACCGATTTTTTGAGGGAAAAGATTATGAAGCAAAATATTTGAGAAAAACAAGAGAACATCACTAATGCCAATATTTTAAAAAACAGCACCAAATCAAAATTGAAATGGTGCTGAAAAGATTATTGTTTTTACTCGTTCAAGAGTGAACAAGATACTTGTTTAGAAATTGAATTCAAAATCCTTTTCGTCTTTTTTGGGTTCTTTAAAAGAGATGCTGTCACCTTCTGCTAAACCTTCAATGATCTCAACTTCCTGAAAATTATTTATACCGGTCTTTACTACAACCTGCTCTCCAATTGAATCATTCACCACACGATATATTATATCCTGTCCTTCGTCATCACTGAATATACAGCGGATGGGAACCGTGAGAATATCTTTCTTTTCTTCACCGATAATCGTGATATTTGCCGTCATACCGGGTTTAAGTTTAGAATCCACATCTTTTATCTCGATTTCTACTGGAAATACTTTTACATTATTATATGTAACAGCCATTGCTGCGATTTTAGTAATATTACCAGAGTACTTTTCATAAGGATAAGCATCTACCTGGATATCTACTTTCTGATTTTTTTCGATCTTAGAAATATCTACTTCATTTATGCGGGAATTGACTACCATTCTTCTTAGATCAGCCAGTTTCAAAATTACAGTTCCTGCAGTATAAGAACCTGTATTAGATACGACCATCTCCCCTTCTTCCACAGATTTCTGAATAACAGTTCCGGAAGCAGTAGAAATGATCTTAGAAATATTTTCTTCGGTTTCAATTTCTTTGATCAATTCATATTGCTGCAAGGAAGATTGATGATTAATTTCAGCTTCGGTTAAGGCATCCTGAAATTTATCCAGCTCCTTTTGCGAGATAAATTTCTGTTTGAAAAGTTTTTGTTTATCTGTAAAATCTCGTTGAGCATTTTTGAGACGGATCTCCGTTAACTCCAAGTTACTTTTCACCCGATTGATCATTTCTGCCTGGTTGTAATCTGGTTCAATATCTGCAATTACATCGTTGATCTTAACGTAGTCACCTTCTTCCACATAGAATTTTACGATCTTACCACTTATCTTCGATTTCACTTCGATTTCTTTAATTGGTTGGATCTCTCCAGTTTCTTCCAGTTTCACAGTAATTTTACCAGCTTTTACCACATGTGCCTTAATTTTATCTCGCTTACCGGGTTTGTTACCTTTTTTTCCCCCTTTTACCAATATAAAACCAATTACCAAAACTGCAATTGCAAGTATTATTATTCCAATTTTTTTCATCCAGACTCCTATTTATGCTTATAAACTTATTTCCTACACCACTATTTATACTCTACAGCGTCGAGTTCCAATTTTTTGATTTCTTTATTTCGTTTTATAGTAAGGAATAATTTATCGCCAACCGCAACATCTGTAACAGCCAGTTCTGCGTCTTCAGTATTATTTATTACAATTTCATTGATCTCAATTATTACATCCTGTTTACGTAATCCAGCTTGGAAGGCAGGACTTCCTTCTTCCACATAGTTCACCAGCACACCATCCTGGTTTTCCAGCCTGAAGTGAGCAGCCAGCATAGGATTAATATCCTGTACTTTAAAACCAAACCAGATCTCTCTGATCTTGCCGTATTTTATCAACTCTTCAGCAACTTTTTTTACTCTATCTATTGGAATAGAAAATCCTATTCCAATGCTTCCGCCGGATTCACTGAAAATGAACGTATTTAGACCAATAACTTCACCCAGGATATTTACAAGCGGTCCACCGCTATTCCCAGGATTGATCGCTGTATCTGTCTGGATCATACGTCGATAAACTTTACCGTCTTTATTCTCGGCAAAGTCTCTATTCACTGCCGAAATTACACCTACAGAAACACTGGGTTTACTGTCTTTTATTAAAAATCCATATGGATTTCCTACTGCGATAGCCCATTCCCCAATAATAAGATCGTGGGAATTTCCCAGTTTTGCATGAGGAAGATTTTCTTCTTCTACTTTAATAATGGCTATATCATGCACACTGTCGATTCCTATCAGTTGTGCATCCAGCTGACGATTATCAGTAAGGATAACTTTAATTTCGGTAGCTTCTTCTACTACGTGCGCATTGGTAAGTATATAACCTTCTTCAGAAAATATCACACCGGAACCGATGCTTTTGATATTATAGGGAACTTCATCATAAAAACCAAAAAAGAAGCTGGTTCTACGCCGTACGATCTTGGTTTTAATCACGTTAACACTTACTACTGCCGGTTCTACTTTTTCTACAGCCTGGGTTATGGAATTTCGTCGTGATACATAAATTTCATCACCCAATTTTTGTCGTGTTTCGGCCTTTTCTTCACTCTCCCCTTCTGGATTAATCTGCAATTCCTGGAAAGTGCTGTCTTGCGGATATGAATCTACTTTCTCATTATAGCGAGTATAGATCAGCAGTGCGATCACAACAATCGCTAAAATTAAAATCACATCATTTCTTCTCATAATTCACCTATTTAATTATAAAATATATTATTATATTCCAGATACTTATAAATAAAGCTATCCCTAAAGACAAAAGCATTGTGTATTTAAAAATATAATTCACATAAAATTTCTTAACAATCTCTACATCAAGCTTCTTATCAAGTAATTCGATATATTTCCGAACTGCAAAGTGATCCATAAGATATGGAATAAAACTGCGAAAAAACTGTTTTGTAATCTCATAAACAATAAATGCACAGAAAGTTCGGATTTTTTCTTTCCACGAACCGGGTAGAAATTTAATTTCAGAAATAAACGCCATTTTATGCCAGACTTTACGATAAACAATTAATTCCCATTTGCTTATACGGGATTCCTTGTCCATGTTGCGTGTATCTTTGATGTAATCTTCCAGAAGTGAGGAAAGTTTTTTTATGATCCAGTTTTTACTTCGGTAAGCCAATCCTGGAGTTAATGGAACCTTCTTTCGATTTGGAAAACGATGTTCATGTTTAGGATTGAAAAGCAGAAGCCTAATTAACCATACTGTGGTAAAACCTGGAATCATATTCCATAAAATGATAAAAACGGGTTTAAGATATTCCACTTATTGATTCCTAATTCGGAGCATAGAAAGCATTACAGTCTGCCCTGCTGGAAAAGTTCTACAAAATGTTTATATGATCGATCATAGGTTTTTTCAGCATCATTAGGGAAAAAGCAGGCCGGTAATTGCCGCATGGAACGGTGATAATGCAGGCATTCGCAGCAGGTTCCTTTTTTGCTGCAGGAATAAGTGCAATTACAATTCTGCATGTTTTTTGTTTTATTTTCACAATTCATAATTTTCTCTCAATATCTAAACTACTTTTTTTCATATCATTTATAACTGAGTTGAAATAAAGAAAAT
>QMNP01000141.1 GCA_003647825.1 Candidatus Cloacimonadota bacterium | reverse complement strand
TGAAGACATCGTAATTCTGGATAGCTTGAAAAAGATACTTGGTTTGAATATCTCCCCGATGCTTATCGGGGACGATACTCTAACCGATACACTAGAAAAATATTACAAAAGCATTCGAACAACTTCACAGGTGGAAGATGCTGTAGGAAACTTTGAATTTGTAGCTGTTGACGAAGATGAAAATGAGATAACAGTAGATGCTAAAACAGATGCCGATGCGCCTGTAGTAAAACTTCTTAATCTTATTATAACGGAAGCTATAAAATCAAATACAACAGATATTCACATTGAACCTTTGACCAAAACAACCAGAGTACGATTCAGAATTGATGGTGCTCTGCGGGAAGTTATGAATCCTCCCATCGGTTTGCATGCCGGAATGGTTTCGCTGGTCAAGGTGATGTCAAAATTAAATATTGCAGAACGCCGTTTACCTCAGGATGGTCACATTTCCCTGAAGACAGCAATGAAAAGTGTGGATGTTCGTGTATCTATTACTCCAACTGTAACTGGTGAAAAAGTTGTAATGCGTCTTCTGGACAAGGGTGAATTTGGTTTCAGCCTTAGAACTCTTGGTTTCACAGAGAGAAATGCAAAACTGTTTTCAAAATGGATTCGACGACCTTATGGAATTAATATTGTTTCCGGTCCTACTGGAAGTGGTAAATCTACTACTTTGCACGCTGCTCTTAAGGAGATCAAGGACATCGAGACCAACATCGTTACAGTGGAAGATCCTGTTGAATACAGACTGGATGGTATTACTCAGATCGAAACAAATTCTAAAATAGATCTAACTTTCAGTCGTGCTCTCCGCTCGGTTTTACGTCAGGACCCGGATATTGTACTTATTGGTGAGGTAAGGGACGAAGAAACAGCAGATATAGCTATCAAGTTTTCACTTACAGGTCACCTGGTGTTTACAACTCTGCATGCTAATGATGCTCCTGCAACAATTACTCGTCTTCTGGATATTGGCATTCCGCCATATCTTGTAGCTTCATCATTGAATCTGGTAATGGCCCAACGTCTTGTAAGAAAGATCTGTACTAACTGCATTGAAGAGTTTACTCCAACGAAACAGGAATTAATAGATGCCGGTATTACCGAAGAAGAAGCAAAAGAAATTACCTTCAAAAGGGGTAAGGGTTGTGTTCATTGTGATAACACAGGTTATTCGGGACGAGCCGGAATTTTTGAGATGCTGGAAGTAACGGTAGACATAAGAAAACTTATTTTTGCCGGTGAAGATCAGGATAAGATCCGTGACGTAGCTCTGAAAAACGGAATGAGATCTTTGCATGAAGAAGCTTTGTATAAGATGAAACAAGGTATAACAACTATAAAAGAGGTGATCAAACTTACAATTTCAGATTAATGTGAGATTGATCTAAGGATAATTTATGGCTAGTTTTCAATATATTGTAAAAGATGCCAAGGGAATTAGAGTAGAAGGGGCTGTCAAAGCTAGTTCGCTGGATGAGGCTGTTGATAAGCTTACCAAGGAAGGCAGCATAATAATATCTGTAAAATCAGCTGCTGAAGGTGCTTTTCAGGGTAAGATGTCTTTATTTGAAAAAGTGTTGCTTGCCTTCTACAAGCTCCGTACAGGTGTCAATTTAACTACTCTTGTATTCTTTACTCGCCAGATGTCTACCATGTTTTCTGCCGGTCTTACGATCGAGAAATCATTGAGTAACCTGGCTAAAGAAGAAAAGAATAAGAGATTTCAAAAAGTTTTAGTAAAACTTTCAGATGATATTAAAAAAGGATTTAGTTTATCTGAATCCATGGAACAGCATCCTGGTGTATTCGATTCCATGTATATTTCTCTGGTGAAAGCGGGTGAAGTATCAGGAACTCTGCATACCGTATTAGATGAACTGGCAGAATATCAGGAAAAAATTGCAGATACAAGGCAAAAAGTTTCTGCCGCTACTGCCTATCCAATATTTATTTTAATATTTCTGGCAATCGTTGTAGCGGTCTTATTTTATTACGTAATACCAATGTTTGCTGGAGTTTACGATAGTTTTAATGCAGATTTGCCTGGACCTACTCTTGCTGCCATTGCACTAAGTAACCTAATCAGAGAAAATGTGTTCTTCACAATTTTGATCATTTTAGCAGCTATCATGGCCTTTATTCTGTTCTATTTATCAGATCGGGGTAAATATATAATTGATAGTATATTGCTAAAAATTCCAATAATCGGAAAACTGCTGGAGAACTCTATCATGAGTAACTTTGCGCGAACTTTCAGTATTCTAATGTTTGCCGGTGTACCAATCATGGAATCAATGGAATTAGTAGAGAATGTGGTGCAAAATGCTGTGGTAGAAAATGCAGTTCGCAAAGCTAGGGTTATGGTAAAAGAAGGTTATAGTGTAGCTGGAGCTTTCAAAAAGACAGGAGTATTTCCTCCAACTCTTTTACAGTTGATGGCTACTGGTGAAGAAACCGGAGATATGGATAGTCTGCTGCGTAAAGGAGCAGAATTTCATCAGAAACTGGTTGATACTGTAATTGATAAATTAACATCATTGATCGAGCCGATGCTGATCATACTGATGGCTGTTGTGGTTGGATATATTATTATTATTATCTACCTGCCAATTTTCAACCTTGGTTTAGCTATCAGTGCCGGAATGAGATAAAATCTATTAAATTTAAAATGCTCGAATGGATTAATTTCATTCGAGCATTTTTATTCGTAAAATTATGATTGAGACAATAATTCCAGCTGTTTTCATTTTTATTGTAGGTGCTGCTTTCGGCAGTTTTTTCAACGTCTGCATCTATCGAATACCGATCAAAGAATCAATAATTTTTCCAAATTCTCATTGCCCTTCCTGCAATTATAAGATCAAACCCTGGCACAACATTCCAATATTCAGTTATTTACTATTAAAAGGCAGATGCAGCAACTGTTCGGCAAAAATTCACTGGCACTATTTCCTGGTGGAATTGATAACTCCAATCGCTTTTGTAAGTATTTTCCTGATCTATGGTTTTTCATTAATTACAATAAAATATATGCTTTTTACTTCTTTTGGAATTATCATAATATTCATCGATTTGTTCCATAAGATCATACCCGATAAATTGTCATTACCATTATTGTTTATTGGCTTGTTAATTTCATTTTATCCGGGAATGGATGTTAATTGGAAATCATCGTTCATCGGAAGTGGGGCAGCATTCATGTTTTTCCTTGGAATAGCCTATCTATTTCAACTGATGACAAAACGAGAAAGCTTGGGTGGTGGTGATATAAAACTGATAGCAGCAATCGGTGCTTTTACCGGTATCCCGGGTGTTGCATTCACCATCTTTTTTTCTTCGTTTCTTGCTTTAATAATTCTTATCCCACTTGGTCATGACAGGCAAAAAGAATTCCCCTTTGGACCATTTCTTGTAATTGGAGCTTTCACTTTTGTTTTTTTTGGAAGTAAGCTTTTCTCATTGTATTTGAATCTATTCTGAATTTCCAATAATTGAATTGAGTCAAAACCGTCCAATATTCTCAAAATTGTCCCACAATAGGTCATTGACCTTTTCATCCTATAAAATTACTTTTCTCACAACCTATTGCAAAAATAATAATTAGCTCAACTGCGAACTTATAAATCATAAAACTAGTAATGGTACGCAATATGCATTTATATTATTTAAATAAGTAGGTATGATGAGAAAAAAAGTATTGATTGTTGAAGACGAACGCATAATTGCTGAAGACATTAAAAGTTGTCTGCTTAATTTTGATTATGAAGTACTGGAGATTGTTTCCAATGGAGAAGATGCTATTGTGTCGACAGCATTATTAAAACCTGATCTAATTCTTATGGATATTAAAATAGAAGGCTCACTCGATGGTATCCAGACAGCAAAGAGAATTTTGAAATCTCATGATTTACCTATAGTGTATCTTACAGCAAATGCCGATGAAGCAACTGTAGAAAGAGCAAAAGAAACCAAACCTTATGGTTATCTGACAAAACCATTTGAAGAAGCAGAACTTTATGCTACATTGCAGGTTGCATATTATAAGTATGAATCTGAAAAAGCCTTGAAGAAGAGTGAAGAAAGATTCAGGACACTGATCGAAGAAAATACAGATGGAATTGTGGTTGTTGATGAAAAAGGAATTATTCGATTTGTTAATACAGCTGCAGTTATTCTTTTTGAAAAAGAAAAAGTTGATCTATTGTTTAAGAAGTACGGTTATCCTATATCAAATAAAGCATTTACCGAGATTGATATTTTGCTTAATTCTGGAAAAAAAAGGATTGTAGAATCGCATGTAGTAGAAACAGAATGGGAAGGTGAAAGGGCATTTTTAGCAACACTGCGTGATATAACAAAACGGAAAAAAGCCGAAGAAGATCTGCAAAATAGTAACGAGAAGTTGCGAAGATTGATGGAAGAAACGGTAAATGGATTGATGTCTGCAGTGGAGATGAGAGATCCATATACAGCAGGTCATCAGAGAAGGGTTGCCGAATTGGCCACTGCAATTGGAGATGAATTAAGATTAAATACGGATAAACTCGATGGCCTTAGAATTGCAGCTTTGATACATGATATTGGCAAGATACACGTTCCCTCTGAAATCCTTAGCAAACCCGGAAAATTAACCGACATTGAATTTACAATTATGGAATCTCATGCTCAAGCGGGATATGATGTTTTGAAATCTATCGATTTTCCCTGGCCTATCGCCAAAACTGTTCTACAGCATCATGAAAAAATGAATGGATCTTCCTATCCCAATGGCCTGTTTGGTGAAGAAATAATCTTAGAAGCCAGGATCTTATGTGTAGCTGATGTTGTTGAAGCGATGTCATCTCATAGACCGTATAGACCTGCTTTAGGACTTGATAAAGCTGTTGAAGAAATTACCAAAAATAAAGGAATTTTATACGATCCTGTCATTGTAGATGCTTGTGTAGAAGTAATAAAAGATAAGCATTTTAAATTCGGGCAAAAAACATTGAACTGAACTTGATAGAATCAAAATTTTTATTAGGCTTTGTAGGAAAAGTATTGAAAATTGATATCTGGTCTTATTGAGAAGGCATACCTTGGTAAGCCCGTACTTTTTATGTCACCTCATTCAAGTTTTTAATTAAAAGAATTCCTCGATGCTCTGCATCGGGGTGGCCAAATTTTCTCCCCTGATTTAGGGGAGATGTCCGGTAGGACAGAGGGGTAAATATTGAAAATTCGATTTTCAGCTTGCTGAAATAAAGT